>NZ_JAJSRO010000021.1:0-113566 GCF_021283425.1 Pseudomonas sp. NMI542_15
CGGATCATCTGCAACTGCTGGCAACCAATCGGCTCAACATTATCAACTGACTGTTGCACTTGGAACCTGAGGCCGCCCTTCCTCACCTACGCCGCACTGCCGCTGGGGTTGTACCTGGCAGTGTGCCCGGCCGCCTTGTGGCGCACACGCTGGCACCACCGGCTGATGAGCGGGGTGCTGGTCGTCAGCCTGTTCGTGATGCTGTTCGTCGCCGTGGCCGAGTGGCTGTTCTGGGACGAGTTCGGGGTACGCTTCAACTTCATCGCCGTCGACTACCTGGTGTACTCCAAGGAGGTGCTGGACAACATCCGCGAGTCCTACCCGCTACCGACCCTGTTGGGCTGTATTGCCGTGGTTGCGGTGCTGCTTGCCCTGACCCTGCACAAACCACTGGCCCGGGCGCTGGCAGCGCCCAGCGCCAACCTGCGCCAGCGCCTGGGCGGTATTGCGCTGCTGGCAGTGCTAGGCGGGCTGAGCGCGCTGCTGGTCGACCAGCAGTTCCCCCGCGGCCAGGGCGGCAATGCCTACCAGCGCGAGTTGGCCAGTAACGGACCGTATCAGTTCTTTGCCGCGTTCCGTAACAACGAACTCGACTACACCCAGTTCTATCCCAGCCTCGACGCAGCACAAGCCGGTGCGCAGATGCACCAGGAACTGGCCGAGCCCAACGCACGGTTCCAGGCCAGCGAGCCCGAGGACATTCGCCGCCACATCAGCGCCAGCGGCGAGCCACGCAAGCCCAACATCATCCTGGTCACCATCGAGAGCTTCAGCGCCAAGTACATGGGCAGCAACGGCGACCCGCGCAACCTCACGCCCAACCTGGATGCCTTGCGCCGCGAGAGCCTGTACTTCAACAACTTCTATGCCACCGGCACCCGTACCGATCGCGGCCTGGAGGCCATTACCCTGTCGATTCCGCCAACGCCGGGGCGCTCCATTGTCAAACGCATCGGCCGTGAAAGCGGCTACGGCAGCCTCGGCCAGCAACTGGCTGCAGTCGGCTATGACCCCGTGTTCGTCTATGGTGGGCGCGGATACTTCGACAACATGAACGCCTTCTTCAGCGGCAACGGTTACCGCATCGTCGACCAAAGCAGCGTGGATGAAAGCGAAATCGGCTTCAAGAATGCCTGGGGCATGGCCGATGAAGACCTGTATCGGCAGGCGCTGAAACTGGCCGATGCCGACCATGCCAAGCAGCAGCCGTTCTTGCTACAACTGATGACCACCTCCAACCACCGCCCTTATACCTACCCGGACGGCCGCATCGACATCCCCTCGGGCGACGGCCGCGAAGGTGCCGTGAAGTACACCGACCATGCCATCGCCCAGTTCCTGCGCGAGGCCAAGGGCAAGCCGTGGTTTGACAATACGTTGTTCGTCTTCGTCGCCGACCACACCGCCGGTAGCGCCGGCGTGGAAGACTTGCCGGTGAGCAATTACCAGATTCCGCTGTGGATCTATGCACCCAAACTGATCGCCCCGCGCGAAGACGCACAACTGGCCAGCCAGATCGACCTTGCACCGACCTTGCTCGGCCTGCTCAACCTCAGCTACACCTCAACCTTCTTTGGCCGCGACCTGTTGGGTGAGGATGCCTTGCCGCCACGGGTCTTGATCGGCAACTACCAGCACTTGGGGCTGTTCGACGGCAAGGACCTGGCGATCCTCAGCCCACGCGGCGGCATGCGGGTGCACCAGGATGCCTTGGGCAACAGCCGGGAAATGGCAGCCACCAGCGACAACCCGCTGATCCGCCGGGCTATCGCGTACTACCAGAGTGCGGCAAACGACTTCAGCAAAGGGCTGCTGGCCTGGAAACCACAGGATCAAGGTGCGGTGGTAGAACAATAAACCCGTGAGCCAACAACGCGGTATATGGCACCGGCTTTGCCGGTGTTCGCGGGCTTGCCCGCTGCCACAGGGTTAAAGCTGTTTCTGAGGTTTGCAGTGTACTTGTGGGCAAAGCCCCGGCCCTGCAGCCTCATGTGCCCGGCCGGATCGCCCGCCACAATTTGCCGGCAATCGCTACCACCGCCAGTACCACGGCACCGGCCACCACCCCGACAAGACCGTTTAGCAGCGCCCCGGTCAGGGCGCCACCGCGCCCCTCGCTGAACGCTTCGATGGCGTGATGCAGCGGCTCGATGCCATGCACCAGAATCCCACCGCCGACCAAAAACATCGCCGCCGTGCCGATCACCGACAGGCTCTTCATCATGTAGGGCGCAGCCCGCAGGATGCCGTTGCCGACGGCCTGGGTCACGCTAGACGCCTTTTGGGTCATCCACAACCCCAGGTCATCGAGCTTGACGATACCCGCCACCAGCCCGTATACGCCGATGGTCATGACGATGGCGATGCCCGACAGCACGATGATCTGCTGGCTCAGCGGCGCATCGGCCACGGTACCCAGGGTAATGGCAATGATCTCGGCCGACAGGATGAAGTCGGTGCGCACCGCGCCCTTGATCTTGGCCTTCTCGAAGGCCACCAGGTCGACATTGGCATCAGCCACGGCTTCCTTTCGCGCCTTGTGCTGCGCGTCGTCCTCTTCCTTGCTGTGCAAGAACTTGTGCGCCAGCTTCTCGAAGCCTTCGAAGCACAGGTAGGCACCACCGATCATCAACAGCGGCGTCACTGCCCACGGAATGAACGCGCTGATCAGCAGCGCCGCCGGCACCAGGATTGCCTTGTTGACGAATGACCCCTTGGCCACCGCCCACACCACCGGGACCTCCCGCTCGGCACGCACACCGGTAACCTGCTGAGCGTTCAGCGCCAGGTCATCGCCCAGCACACCTGCAGTTTTTTTTGCCGCCACCTTGGTCATTAGCGAGACGTCATCAAGCACCGTGGCGATGTCGTCGATCAGTACCAGTAGACTGCTTCCTGCCATGTTTGCCTGTATCCCGATAAGTGTGTGCCACGGATTCTAGCCCAAAGCCGCTGCCTTGAGCGCCCGTCGAGCCCGGTGCTACCATGCCCGATCCCTCTTAGAGGTGGCCAGACACGAGGAAGATCCCTGACCATGAGCACCATTCGCGAGCGCAACAAGGAACTGATCCTGCGCGCGGCCAGCGAGGAATTCGCCGACAAGGGCTTCGCCGCCACCAAGACCAGCGATATCGCGGCCAAGGCCGGCCTGCCCAAGCCGAACGTGTATTACTACTTCAAGTCCAAGGACAACCTCTACCGCGAGGTCCTGGAAAGCATCATCGCGCCAATCATGCAGGCGTCGACGCCGTTCAATGCCGACGGCGACCCGAAGGAAGTATTGAGTGCGTACATTCGTTCGAAGATCCGCATTTCGCGCGACCTGCCACACGCCTCCAAGGTTTTTGCCAGCGAGATCATGCACGGCGCCCCGCACCTGTCGCCGAACCAGGTAGAGCAGCTGAACGAACAGGCCCGGCACAACATCGAGTGCATCCAGCGCTGGATCGACCGCGGGCAGATCGCCCACGTGGATGCGCACCACCTGATGTTCAGCATCTGGGCGGCGACACAGACCTATGCAGATTTTGACTGGCAGATTTCTGCGGTGACCGGCAAGGCCAAGCTGGCCGACAGCGATTATGACGCGGCAGCCGAGACCATCATCCGCATGGTCTTGAAAGGCTGTGAGCCTGAAGCAGCCTGACAGGGCCAGTGGGGCTGCTTTGCAGCCCAATCGCCGGCAAGCCAGCTCCCACAGGATTTCCACAGTTCCTGATCACTGTGGTGTACCTGTGGGAGCTGGCTTGCCGGCGCTGTGGCCAGATCAGGCCACAGCGATTTAGGCTGCTACACCTGCATCCGCCTTCATACCCACCTCCTCGATTGCACTGATTGCACACTGCTCGTCGATATCCGACGTATCGCCGCTGATCCCTACCGCACCCAGCACCTTGCCGTCCTGATCACGGATCAGCACGCCCCCCGGCGCCGGCACCACCGGCCGCTCGCCCATCCCGTTCAATGCGGCAAAAAACGCCGGCCGTTGCTGCGCATCCAGCGCCAGCAAGCGCGATCCCTTGCCCAGGGCAATCGCCCCCCAGGCTTTGCCAGTGGCCACCTCAGGCCGGATCAGGCTGGCGCCGTCCTCACGCTGAAGCGCCAGCAGGTGCCCGCCGGCATCCAGCACCGCCACGGTCAGTGGCGCGGCATTGATCTTGCGGCCCGCCGCCAGTGCGGCGTTCACCAGGCTGACAGCGACTTTCAGGTTCAAGACGTTCATGGAAAGGTCCTCTTCTTGTTGTGAGAAGCCCTGAGGGCAGTTGAAAACCGATAGGGCAAATAGAACACAACGAAAGGAATTTTTGTATACAATATTTTGAAACGATCGTATGCGATGGCGCAAATAGCCGTTTTCACGGCCGCTCTGACGAATCCTGGCCCACCCGATGAAAACCCATTGACCTGAGCCGCCAGCCGTGAATACACTCTATCGCAAAGCAAGTTGTATACAATTACAAAATCGATGAGGCACAACCCATGAGCAAAATGAGAGCAATCGATGCAGCCGTTCTGGTCATGCGCCGTGAAGGTGTAGATACCGCGTTCGGCATCCCAGGGGCTGCCATCAACCCGTTGTACTCGGCCCTGAAGAAAGTCGGTGGCATCGATCACGTCCTCGCTCGCCACGTCGAAGGTGCCTCGCACATGGCCGAGGGCTACACCCGTGCCAACCCGGGCAACATCGGCGTGTGCATCGGCACTTCCGGGCCAGCCGGCACCGACATGGTCACCGGCCTGTACAGCGCCTCGGCCGACTCCATCCCGATCCTCTGCATCACCGGCCAGGCCCCGCGTGCACGCCTGCACAAAGAAGACTTCCAGGCCGTCGACATCACCAGCATCGTCAAGCCGGTGACCAAGTGGGCAACCACCGTTCTGGAGCCAGGCCAGGTGCCTTACGCCTTCCAGAAGGCCTTCTATGAAATGCGCACCGGCCGCCCAGGCCCGGTACTGATCGACCTGCCGTTCGACGTGCAGATGGCCGAAATCGAATTCGACATCGACGCCTACGAGCCGCTGGCCGTCAACAAGCCGTCCGCCACTCGCGTACAGGCTGAAAAAGCCCTGGCCCTGCTCAACGACGCCGAGCGTCCGCTGCTGGTAGCCGGTGGCGGCATCATCAACGCCGATGCCAGCGACAAGCTGGTCGAGTTCGCCGAACTGACCGGCGTACCGGTAATCCCGACCCTGATGGGCTGGGGCACCATCCCGGACGACCACGCACAAATGGTCGGCATGGTCGGGCTGCAAACTTCGCACCGCTACGGCAACGCCACCCTGCTCAAATCCGACCTGGTGTTCGGTATCGGTAACCGCTGGGCCAACCGCCACACCGGCTCCGTCGATGTCTACACCGAAGGCCGCAAGTTCGTGCACGTCGACATCGAACCGACCCAGATCGGCCGCGTATTCACCCCGGACCTGGGTATCGTGTCCGACGCCGGCAAGGCCCTGGACGTGTTCCTGGAAGTGGCCCGCGAGTGGAAAGCCGCTGGCAAACTGAAAGACCGTGCTGCCTGGCTGGAAGACTGCCAGCAGCGCAAAGCCAGCCTGCAACGCAAGACCCACTTCGACAACGTGCCGGTCAAGCCGCAGCGCGTGTACGAAGAGATGAACCAGGTATTCGGCAAGGACACCACCTACGTCAGCACCATCGGCCTGTCGCAGATTGCCGGCGCGCAGTTCCTGCACGTTTACAAGCCACGCCACTGGATCAACTGCGGCCAGGCCGGCCCGCTGGGCTGGACCATTCCTGCCGCACTGGGTGTAGTAAAAGCAGACCCGAAACGCAAGGTGGTCGCGCTGTCGGGTGACTACGACTTCCAGTTCATGATCGAAGAACTGGCAGTTGGCGCGCAGTTCAATCTGCCGTACGTCCACGTACTGGTAAACAACGCCTACCTGGGTCTGATCCGTCAGGCGCAGCGTGGCTTCGACATGGATTACTGTGTACAACTGGCGTTCGAGAACATCAACTCGACCGACGCCGCCACCTACGGTGTCGACCACGTTGCAGTGGTCGAAGGCCTGGGCTGCAAGGCCATTCGCGTATTCGAGCCGGCTGAGATCGCCCCTGCCCTGCTCAAGGCACAGAAGATGGCCGAAGAGTTCCGCGTGCCGGTCGTGGTCGAAGTGATCCTCGAGCGCGTGACCAACATTTCCATGGGCACCGAGATCAACGCGGTCAACGAGTTCGAAGACCTGGCGCTGGTCGGCAACGACGCGCCAACCGCCATCTCGATGCTGGACTGATCGCCTGACGCCCCCAGGCACGCCCTGGGGGCCTTCAACGCAAGGAGACAACTCATGCCTCGCTTCGCTGCCAACCTGTCCATGCTGTTCACCGAACAGGACTTCCTGGCCCGCTTCAAGGCTGCCGCCGATGCTGGTTTCAGCGGCGTCGAATACCTGTTCCCGTATGACTTCAGCGCTGCCGACATCAAGCAGCAGCTGGAAGCCAACGGCCTGACCCAGGTGCTGTTCAACCTGCCTGCTGGCGACTGGGCCAAGGGTGAGCGCGGTATCACCTGCCACCCCGACCGCATCGAAGAATTCCGTGCCGGTGTCGACAAGGCCATCGAGTACGCCAAGGTGCTGGGCAATACCCAGGTCAACGCCCTGGCCGGCATTCGCCCACAAGGCCCGGACTGCGCCACCGTGCGCAAGACCTTCGTGGAGAACCTGCGCTACGCCGCCGACAAGCTCAAGGCTGCCGGTATTCGTCTGGTCATGGAAATGATCAACACCCGCGACATCCCGGGCTTCTACCTGAACACCACCCAGCAGGCGCTGGAAATCCAGGCTGAAGTGGGCAGTGACAACCTGTTCCTGCAGTACGACATCTACCACATGCAGATCATGGAAGGTGACCTGGCTCGCACCATGGAAACCAACCTGCAGCTGATCAACCACATTCAGCTGGCCGACAACCCGGGCCGTCACGAGCCTGGTACTGGCGAAATCAACTACCGCTTCTTGTTCGAGCACCTGGACCGCATTGGCTACCAGGGCTGGGTGGGCGCGGAGTACAAGCCCAAGACCACCACCGAAGCGGGCCTGGGCTGGCTGAAAACCCATGTGGGAGCGGGCTTGTCCCGCGAAAGCGCCCGCAAAGACACCTCCATTGCCTGACCGATCGCATTCGCGGGGCAAGCCCGCTCCCACAGGGTTTTGTGGCAGCCCCGCAGTCAGGTATCAACAAATATAAGAGGCACATTATCATGGCTAAAATCGGTTTCATCGGCACCGGCATCATGGGCAAGCCCATGGCCCAAAACCTGCAAAAAGCAGGTCACAGCCTGTTCGTTTCCACCCACCACGACGCCGCGCCAGCCGACCTGATCGCCGCCGGTGCAGTGGCCCTGGCCAACCCGAAAGAAGTTGCCCAGGAAGCCGAATTCATCATCGTCATGGTGCCGGACACCCCGCAGGTGGAAGCCGTACTGTTCGGTGAAAACGGCGTTGCCGAAGGCGTGGGCCCGAACAAGGTCGTGATCGACATGAGCTCGATCTCGCCTACCGCCACCAAAGCGTTCGCCGAAAAAATCAAGGCAACCGGCGCAGCCTACCTGGACGCCCCGGTGTCCGGTGGTGAAGTCGGCGCCAAGGCCGCGACCCTGAGCATCATGGTCGGTGGCTGCCCGAAAGCCTTCGAGCGCACCCTGCCGCTGTTCGAAGCCATGGGCAAGAACATCACCCGCGTGGGTGGTAACGGTGACGGCCAGACCGCCAAGGTTGCCAACCAGATCATCGTTGCCCTGAACATCCAGGCCGTGGCCGAAGCCCTGCTGTTTGCCGCCAAGAACGGCGCCGATCCGGCCAAGGTGCGTGAAGCACTGATGGGCGGCTTTGCTTCATCGAAAATCCTCGAAGTGCACGCAGAGCGCATGATCAAAGGCACCTTCGACCCAGGCTTCCGCATCAACCTGCACCAGAAAGACCTGAACCTTGCCCTGCAAGGCGCCAAGGAACTGGGCATCAACCTGCCCAACACCTCCAATGCCCAGCAAGTGTTCAACACCTGCCAGGCCCTGGGTGGCGGTAACTGGGACCACTCGGCGCTGATCAAAGGCCTGGAGCACATGGCCAACTTCTCGATCCGCGGCGACAAGTAAGTTGTAGACCGTACCGGCCTCTTCGCGGCGGTTCGGCGCGAAGAAGCCAACACCGCTGAACCTGCGACCACAGGTTCAGCGGGAGCACCGAGCAACACCCGCCCCTGGTTCGGCCTGCACGGAGGCAGTTCCAGGGGCGTTTTTGGTTTTGCAGAACAACAATAACTGGGAGCCTGCCATGTCGGTCGATCCGCAAAAAATTCTCCGCGAGCTGTTCGACACAGCCATCGCTGCCGCCCACCCCCGCCAAGTCCTCGAACCCTACCTGCCCGCCGACCGTAGCGGCCGGGTCATCGTCATCGGCGCCGGCAAGGCCGCAGCTGCCATGGCCGAAGTGGTCGAGAAAAGCTGGCAGGGCGAAGTTTCCGGCCTGGTCGTGACCCGTTACGGCCACGGTGCCAACTGCCAGAGGATCGAGGTGGTCGAAGCCGCCCACCCGGTCCCCGACGCCGCCGGCCTGGCGGTAGCCAAGCGCGTGCTGGAGCTGGTCAGCAACCTCAATGAAGACGACCGCGTCATCTTCCTGCTGTCTGGCGGTGGTTCCGCCCTGCTGGCACTGCCGGCCGAGGGCCTTACCCTGGCCGACAAGCAACAGATCAACAAGGCACTGCTCAAATCCGGCGCCACCATCGGCGAGATGAACTGCGTGCGCAAGCACCTCTCGGCGATCAAGGGCGGCCGCCTGGCCAAGGCCTGCTGGCCGGCCACGGTCTACACCTATGCCATTTCCGATGTACCGGGCGACCTCGCCACCGTGATCGCCTCTGGCCCCACCGTGGCCGACCCGAGCACGTCGGCTGACGCCCTGGCTATTTTGAAACGCTACAACATCGAAGCGCCCAAAGCAGTCATCGACTGGCTGAACAACCCGGCTTCGGAAACCGTCAAGGCCGATGACCCGGCCCTGGCTCGCAGCCACTTCCAGCTGATTGCCAAACCCCAGCAATCGCTCGAAGCCGCTGCGGTAAAAGCCCGACAGGCAGGTTTCAGCCCGCTGATCCTCGGCGACCTGGAAGGCGAATCACGCGAGGTGGCCAAGGTGCACGCCGGTATCGCCCGGCAGATCGTCCAGCATGGCCAGCCACTGAAGGCACCCTGCGTGATCCTGTCAGGCGGCGAAACCACTGTGACCGTACGCGGCAATGGCCGTGGCGGGCGCAACGCCGAGTTCCTGCTCAGCCTCACTGAAAGCCTGAAAGGCCTCGCGGGCGTATACGCCTTGGCCGGCGACACCGACGGCATCGATGGCTCGGAAGAAAACGCCGGTGCCTTCATGACCCCAGGCAGCTACGCCCGCGCCGAGGCCCTGGGCCTGTCGGCCAGCGACGAGCTGGACAACAACAACGGCTATGGCTATTTCGCCGCGCTGGATGCGCTGATCGTCACCGAACCGACCCGCACCAACGTCAACGACTTCCGCGCCATCCTGATCCTCGAGACTGCCCAATCATGACGCCTGATAAAAAAGTAAAGATCCTCGCCACCCTCGGCCCTGCGATCAACGGCATCGACGACATCCGCCAACTGGTCGAAGCCGGGGTGAACATCTTCCGCCTCAACTTCAGCCACGGCGAACACGCTGACCACGCCCTGCGTTACCAGTGGATCCGCGAAGTGGAGCAGCAACTGAACTACCCGCTGGGTATCCTCATGGACCTGCAGGGGCCGAAGCTGCGCGTGGGCCGCTTCGCTGAAGGCAAGGTGCAGCTGCAACGCGGCCAGGCCCTGCGCCTGGACCTGGACAAGACCCCGGGCGACAGCCGTCGGGTCAACCTGCCACACCCTGAAATCATCGCAGCCCTTGAGCCCGGCATGGACCTTTTGCTGGACGACGGCAAGCTGCGCCTGCGCGTCACCGCCAAGCACAACGACGCCATCGACACTGAAGTGCTGAACGGTGGCGAGTTGTCCGACCGCAAGGGCGTCAACGTACCGCAAGCAGTACTCGACCTGTCCCCGCTCACCGAAAAGGACCGCCGCGACCTGGCCTTTGGCCTGGAACTGGGCGTGGACTGGGTGGCCCTGTCGTTTGTACAGCGCCCTGAGGACATCGTTGAAGCCCGCCAGCTGATTGGCGACCGTGCCTACCTGATGGCCAAGATCGAGAAGCCGTCGGCAGTCGAACAACTGCAAGCCATCGCCGAACTGGCAGACGCAATCATGGTGGCCCGCGGTGACCTTGGCGTGGAAGTGCCGGCCGAAAGCGTGCCGCAAATCCAGAAGCGCATCATCAGCACCTGCCGCCAGCTGGGCAAACCGGTGGTGGTGGCCACGCAGATGCTCGAGTCCATGCGTTTCTCCCCAGCGCCGACCCGGGCCGAAGTCACCGACGTGGCCAACGCCGTGGCCGAAGGTGCCGATGCGGTCATGTTGTCGGCTGAGACTGCCTCGGGTGACTACCCGTTGGAAGCCGTGCAGATGATGAGCAAGATCATACGCCAGGTGGAAAACGGCCCGGACTACCAGGCCCAGCTCGACGTTGGCCGGCCAAAAGCCGAGGCCACCGTGTCGGACGCCATCAGCTGCGCCATCCGCCGCATCAGCGGCATCCTGCCGGTGGCGGTGCTGGTCAACTACAGCGAGTCGGGCGCCTCGACCCTGCGCGCTGCACGCGAGCGGCCACGGGCACCGATCCTCAACCTGACACCGAACCTGAACACCGCGCGCCGCCTCAGCGTGGCCTGGGGCGTGCATTCGGTGGTCAACGACCGCCTGCGTCAGGTGGACGAGGTGGTTTCCACCGCCCTGGAGATTGCCCAGGCGCAAGGCATGGCCAGCCGTGGCGACACGCTGCTGATCACTGCCGGTGTGCCTTTCGGCAAGCCAGGCTCGACTAACACGCTGCGGATCGAGACTTTGATCTGATCCAAAGGCCCTTTCGCGGGGCAAGCCCGCTCCCACAAGTACGCCGCTGTCCCAAGGAAAGCGCTTTACCTGTGGGAGCGGGCCTGCCCCGCGAATGGAGGGCAAAGCCCTCCCCTTGCACCACGACAACAAACCTGCGGAAAAACGAGGCCCAAAGAGGCCCACCGCTCCCCCATCAACCTCACTGACTGCCCCATGTACACCAAAAATTTCGTCAACCCGTGCCCTGACTGGGCCACGGCGTTACTCAACGGCTTCAGCCAGGTGCTGCTGCTGCGCAACCCCCTGTGCGGCCTGTGCTGCCTGCTGGCCATCCTGCTGACCGCGCCCGACCTGGTCGGCGGCGCCCTGCTCGGCGCCCTGGCCGGCCTGCTCACCGCCCAGGCCCGCGGCTACGACCGCGCCGACCGCCAGGCCGGGCTGTACTGCTACAACGGCGTGCTGATCGGCATCCTGATCAGCGCCGTGTTGCCCTGGTCGGTCATGCTGCCGCCGCTGATCATCGCTGCCGGCGGGCTGTCCAGCATCATTACCCACCAGTGGCGCAAGCGCGGCGGCAAACTGCTGATCGCCTACACCGCGCCGTTTGTGCTGCTGGGCTGGGCCACCCTGCTGATCACCAGCCCCGCCCCCAGCGGCTTCGTCGAAGCCGACCCGCTGCAGGCCCTGGCGCGTGGTGTGGGTCAGATCTTCCTGCTCGACCAGCCCTGGGCCGGCTTGCTGATCATTGTCGGCATGTTCATTGCCAACCCCTATGCGGCAATGTGGGCTGTGATCGGCTCGGCCATCGGTGGCGGTGTGGCGCTGCTCGCCGATCAGGCGCAAGGTGCCTGGTTGGGGCTATACGGTTTCAACGCAGCCTTGGCGGCACTGGCCTTCAGCAGACAAGGTGAAAAGCCGTGGGTGACGCTGCTGGCGATTGCCCTGGCCTTGCTGCTGCAACCGCTATTCAAGCTGCTGCCGGTTCCTGGCCTGACCGCGCCCTTTGTCGCCGCCTGTTGGCTGATGCATGTAGCGGGTCACCTAGGTCACAGGACACAGAAAGACAGCTCACATCAATTACCGAACTGACTGGGGGCTGCAGATATCCACTCCGTCTCTGACGGCTGCCTAATGGGGGCTGGATCGGGTGCCGAGGACATCCTCTTTGGTAGGCCCCGGGGCGGAAGTGGGGGCGGTGGCGAGGGCGGAGGTAGAGGATGAAGAGGCTTCGGAAGACGGCGTAGCGCTAGCTGCTCATCGATCTTGCTCTGCAGCGCTAGATTCTGTTCTTGAAGGCGAGCATTGTCCGCTTGAGATCGCTCCAACTGTTTCCGAGTAGCGCCCAGACCAGCAACCTTCGCCACCGTAAACCGTCCATCCTTCCCTTTGGAAATCTCGTATCCAGCATTACCAATACCCAAGCTGTAAGCTTCAGAGCTGTTCTCGAAATATTTCTTCACTCCCGGTTTGAAAGCGCTCGGTATGCCTAAGCGCTTAAACTCAGCAGTTAGCCCAGTTTTCATACTTTTCATCTGACCTGACGGGTCAGAGCTGTTTATCGGATCACCCTCACAATAACAGTAAGCATTCAGCCCACCCTGCCCAAAAGGGCTTAAACCATCCGGGCTGTGAAAGCGCATAAAAATGGGGCTATAAAATCGGTGGCCATTGCCCAGCGCATAGGCTTGCAAGGTACCATCGTGCCTTTCGCCATTGAAACCTACTGAAGGAATCGGCCAATTCAGTGAATACCCATAAGCTGTGTATGACCGTATCCACTTCGCCTGACCACCCTCGACAGCGATTTGCTCGGGTAACTGTCCATTGTTCATTTCATACTCGCCTCATGCCCCCTGACCCTAAGCTATTCTGGTCCAGCCAATCCGATCCGGAAAACTAGCAATTTTAACAGCTCATTCGTTGCAGCCTTGGGCAAAGACCCTCTAGGCTCACTGCTTCGTTTTCGGAACACAAACCATGTCCCCTCCGCTATCCCTGCGCGAACGCCTCTACATCATGGTCTTCCAGACCGACACCGTAGCCGGTCGCCGCTTCGACAAAATCCTCTTGTTGATCATCCTGGCCAGCCTGGTCACTGTCATCCTCGACAGCATTGACGAAGTGCACCAGGGCTACTCCGGCGTGCTGGCGGCCATCGAATGGGGCTTTACTGCCGTTTTCCTGGCCGAGTACATCACCCGCCTGTACTGCTCGCCCAAGCCCTTGCGCTATGCCTTCAGTTTTTATGGCCTGGTCGACCTGCTGGCGATCGTCCCCGGGATCATCGCCCTGTACTACAGCGACGCCCAGTACCTGCTGATCATCCGGGTCATCCGCATGCTGCGGATCTTCCGCGTGCTCAAGCTCAGCCCGTACCTCAAGCAGGCCAACTACCTGATGGAGGCGCTGCGCGGTAGCAAGCAGAAGATCATCGTGTTCCTGGTCAGCGTATCGACCCTGGTAACGGTGTTCGGCACGCTGATGTATGTGATCGAAGGCCCGGAACATGGGTTTACCAGCATCCCCAAAGGCATCTACTGGGCCATCGTCACCCTCACCACCGTGGGCTTTGGCGATATCGTGCCAAAGACGCCGCTTGGGCAGGTGCTGTCGTCGCTGGTGATGATTACCGGTTACTCGATCATTGCTGTGCCGACCGGCATCTTTACCGCCGAACTGGCCAATGCCATGCGCGGGGAGCAGCTGCAGCATGATTGCCCGACGTGTCACAAGAAGACGCATGAGCATGGGGCGGCGTTCTGTTCCCGGTGTGGGAATGGGCTGTTTCCCAAACAATGATGCTGCCTGTACTGGCCCTTTCGCGGGCACGCCCGCTCCCACAGATACCGTGCAATTTTCAGGTTTGTGGTGGTCCTGTGGGAGCGGGCGAGCCCGCGAAGAGGCCGGGACTGGCAACGGCATAACCAAAGTGTTTTTTGTTCTTTATCCCGCTTCAAGCCACCCGCTATAGTCGCTGGCACTCTGCCCCAAAACCCTTCAAGAACAAGGAAGCAACGTGAAAAAACTCTTCACCGCCTCGCTGCTCGCCGCAGGCCTGGCCCTGGGCAACCTCGCCCAGGCCGCCCCCACCCTGCTGAACGTTTCCTACGACGTGATGCGCGACTTCTACAAGGACTACAACCCGGCCTTCCAGAAGCACTGGGAAGCCGAGCACAAAGAGAAGGTCAACGTGCAAATGTCCTTCGGCGGCTCGAGCAAACAGGCGCGTGCGGTAATCGATGGCCTGCCAGCCGATGTCATCACCATGAACATGGCCACCGATATCAACGCCTTGGTCGACAATGGCAAGCTGGTGCCGGATAACTGGGTCACCCGCCTGCCGAACAACAGCGCGCCGTTCACCTCGGCCACTGTGTTCATCGTGCGCAAGGGCAACCCAAAAGCCCTGAAAGACTGGCCCGACCTGCTCAAGGACGGCGTGCAGGTGATCGTGCCCAACCCGAAAACGTCGGGTAACGGCCGCTACACCTACTTGTCGGCCTGGGGCTATGTGCTCAAGCAAGGCGGCGACGAGGCCAAAGCCCGTGATTTCGTTGGCAAGTTGTTCAAACAAGCGCCAGTGCTGGACACCGGGGGCCGTGCCGCCACCACCACCTTCATGACCAACCAGATTGGTGATGTGCTGGTCACCTTCGAGAACGAAGCCGAAATGATCGCCCGCGAGTTTGGCCGCGACCAGTTCGAAGTGGTCTACCCAAGCGTGTCGGCCGAAGCCGAGCCACCTGTCACTGTGGTAGACAAGGTCGTGGCGAAGAAAGGTACCCAGGCTGTGGCCGAGGAATACCTGAAGTACCTGTGGTCGCCAGCAGCCCAGGAGATCGCCGCCAACAACTACCTGCGCCCGCGTGATGCGACGGTACTGGCCAAGTACACCGACCGTTTCCCCAAAGTGGAATTCCTGTCGGTGGAGAAGACCTTCGGTGACTGGCGCACCGTGCAGAAGACCCACTTCAACGATGGTGGCGTGTTCGACCAGATCTATACCGGCCAGTAATTGATGCAGGCAGGTACTGCACAATGCCCGCAGCGTGTGCAGTACCTGTAGGAGCTGGCTTGCCGGCGATAGGGCCAGTTGCTTTGACACACTTCTTCGAACTTTCTTCATCAACCGACAATCAGTTCCTTGAGTAACCCTGCCCCGCTCACCCCGGCCCAAGGAGTACTCCAGTGCTGCGCTTTCTCTCAACCCTGCTGCTCGGCTGCCTGCTGAGCACCCACCTGCTTGCCGCTGACCCCGCCCCCACCGAAGAACAACCCGCCGAACCCGCACCGGTCTTGCAAGGCGGCCTGCTGGGCGCCCTGGCCGACGGCCTGGACAGCGCCGCACAGGAACTCGACCTTGATGCCCATCTGGTTGATGCCTGGCGCCTGCGCACCGACCGCGCCGCCAAGGAAGTCGAGCGCCTGGTTGACCGGCACTCGGCCGACGACTCGCTGCATCTGATCGGCAACTTCATCCTGCTTACCCTGACTTGGGCCGCCAGCTTCGCCGCATTCACCAGCCTCGGCCGGTGGGTCGCCAACCGCGCTTCAGGCAAGCCCTGGCTACGCGAACGCAAGCGCGCCAGCAGCCTGCTCGGCTACTTGCTGCCCTATACCCTGCCGGCATTGGCCAGCTTACCGCTGACACTGTACGCCAGCCGCTTTCTCGACCCGTCGGTAGCGCGCGCACTGGGCCTGAGCCTGGCCTACGCCACCAGCAGCGGCCTGTTCTCGACCTCGATCATCCTGTGCCTGGTGACCCTGTTCGACGCCGGCCACAAACGCGCCGCTGTGGCGGTAATCAAACGCCTGGCCCCCCGCCCGCTGTTCATGATCGGCTTTCTCGCTGCCTGGAGCGATGCCCTGACCAGCCCACAGATTGCCCGCCAGCTTGGCGGCAACATCACCGCCAGCGTCGCCGTGGCCACCGGCCTGATTGCCACCTTCATCTTCGCCAGCCTGGTGGTCCGCCTGCGCCGCCCGGTCGCGCACCTGATCCGCAACCGCGCCTTCAAGGACCGCGTGCAGCATCGCGCGGTGCAGGAAACCCTGCGGATCTTTTCGGTGCTGTGGTATTTGCCGATCCTGCTGATGATCTTGGTGTCGGCCATTCACCTGATCGGCGCCGGCGAAGAAAGCCAGAAAGCATTGCAGAAGGCCTTGCTGACCACAGTGCTACTGGTCTCCACGGTGTTTGTCAGCACACTATTGCAACACCTGCTGGCACCGCGCGACGCAGATGCCGGGCAACGGGTACGGCCCTACAGG
This sequence comes from Pseudomonas sp. NMI542_15, assembly GCF_021283425.1. Lineage (NCBI taxonomy): Bacteria > Pseudomonadati > Pseudomonadota > Gammaproteobacteria > Pseudomonadales > Pseudomonadaceae > Pseudomonas > Pseudomonas sp. NMI542_15. Next base: position 16,236 of record NZ_JAJSRO010000021.1, read on the forward strand.
GAACTGCTGCGCAGCCTGGCCCACGCGCTGCTGCGCATCGCCATGGCAGTGGCCTTCATCGAACTGCTGGGGCGCATCTGGGGCGTTTCGGTGATCGGCTTTGCGCTAAGCAACAGCCTCGGCCAGGCCATCAGCAATTCGCTGTCGAGTATCGGCCTGATCCTGCTGGTCACCTGGCTGCTGTGGGTGGTGCTCGATACTGCCATTCAGGAAGCGCTCAAGCCTGCGGTGGGGCGGCGCGCATCGCGCCAGCCGAGTACCCGGGTACGGACCATCCTGCCGATGCTGCGCAACGCCATCAAGGTCATCCTCATCGTCATCTGCACCATCACCACCATGGCCAACCTGGGGATCAACGTCGCGCCTCTGCTCGCCGGTGCGGGGGTGATCGGCCTGGCCATCGGCTTCGGCTCGCAGCAACTGGTGCAGGATGTGATTACCGGGTTGTTCATTCTGATCGAGGACACCATTTCCATCGGCGATTGGGTCGTGCTTGACTCCGGCCATGCCGGTACCGTCGAGAGCCTGACGATCCGTACGTTGCGCCTGCGCGATGGCAAAGGCTTTGTGCACTCGGTGCCGTTCGGTCAGATCAAGGCGGTTACCAACCAGTCGCGGCAGTTCGCCTATGCGTTTTTCTCGGTGCAGTTCACCTACGACAGTGATGTGGATGCGTCACTGGCACTTATCCATGAAGTGGGCAAGTCGATCAGCGAAGACCCGCTGCTACGCATCAACCTGCAAGGGCCGCTGCAGGTGTTCGGGGTGGACCGCATGGACCTGAACGGGTTTGTGCTGACGGCGCAGTTCCGCACCATTTCCGGCGGGCAATATGCGGTGAGCCGAGCGTTCAACGAGCGGCTGAAGAAGCGGGTGGACCAGACCGACAACGTCAGTTTTGCCCAGGTGTACCCGCTGCCGCTGCAGGCCCTGGGGGCTTGATGCTGCCAGCACTGGCCCTATCGCCGGCAAGCCAGCTCCCACAGGACCCCACCACATTCAGGGTTGTGCTGCCCCTTGTGGGAGCTGGCTTGCCGGCGATAGGGCCGGTACTGGCAACTTCAGGTCTGGCGGAATACCAAGGCCTTGAGCCCCCCGGCCGGGTCCACATCCGGAAACTCCGGCGGGTTTTCCAGCCGCTCGACAAACGCCAGCGATGGCGCCTGCTCAGCCATCCCCTCGATCAGAAACTCCGGCCCGATCGCCGGGTCGTTGACACACGCCAGCACCGTTCCACCGGCGCTCAGCAACTCTGGCAAACGCCGCAGGATCTTCGCGTAATCCTGGGTCAGCACGAAGCTGCCACGCTGGAAGGTTGGCGGGTCAATGATGATCAGGTCATAAGGCCCGTACTTGCGCACCTTTCCCCACGACTTGAACAGCTCATGCCCCAGATACGCCACCCGCGATGCGTCATGGCCATTGAGGCGGTGGTTGTCCCGACCCCGTGCCAGCGCCGACTTGGCCATGTCCAGGTTCACCACCTGCTCGGCGCCCCCGGCAATCGCTGCTACCGAGAAGCCGCAGGTGTAGGCGAACAGGTTCAGCACGCGCTTGCCCGCCGCCTGCTCGCGCACCCAGCGGCGGCCGTAGCGCATGTCGAGAAACAGGCCGATATTTTGCCGCACGCCCAGGTCCAGCAAGTAGGACAGGCCGTCCTCGACCACCTCACGTTGCTGACACGGCTCGCCCAGCAGCCACTGACCAGGGCTGTCGGGCAAGTAGCGGTGCTGGATGAGGATGGCTTGGCCGGCCCATTGCGGGCACTGGGCCAGGTTGCGCAGCATGGCTTCCAGTTCGGCCAGTTGGCCCTCGGGCAGCTCGCGGAAGAGGGCTACCGAGAGCACGCCTTGCAGCCAGTCGACAGTGACCTGCTCCAGGCCTGCCCAGCAGCGGCCACGGCCATGGAACAGGCGGCGGGTTTCCTGCGGGGCAGGGTCGAGGGCGGCGAGCAGGTGCTGCTCCAAGGTGTGAATCGGGGAAGTCATGGTGGGTCGCAGGCTGGCAAAAGCGGCATTCTACCTTGTGGGCCTCTTCGCGGGTAAACCCGCTCCCACAGGGACCCCACAGTATTCAGAGCTAAGGTGATCCTGTGGGAGCGGGTTTACCCGCGAAGAGGCCGGGCAAGGTCACTTCAATTCTTGACTGCAAGCCGCGCCGGCCGGAACCACCATCCCTGCTGCATCCCCGCCGCTGACAGCAGAATCAGCCCTACCCCCAGCCATTGCAGCGGAGCAAGGCGGTGCCCGAAGGCCACCCAGTCCACCAGAATCGCAGCAATCGGGTAAATGAATGACAGCGCCCCCGTCAACGCTGTGGGCAAACGCTGAATGGCACTGTACAGCAGCACATACATGAGGCCGGTGTGGACGATGCCCAGCGTCAACAGGCTGGCCAGCGCTGGCACTTCACCCGGCAATCCCCCGAGTTTGACCCACGGCGCCAGCACCAGTACACCCGTCGTTACCTGAATCAACGCGATCAGGTGAGGTGGCGTGCCTTTCAGCCGCTTGATGATCAACGCCGCAATGGCATACAAAAACGCCGCCCCCAGTGCCAGGGCAATGCCCAGCAAGTATTCCTCACCGCCGCCCTGCCCCGCACCATGGGCGCTGACGATGGCCAACATGCCGAGGAACGCCACGCTAAGCCATGTAAGCTTGGCCAATGTGATCTTTTCGCCCAGAAACAGCGCTGCCAGCCCCACCAGCATGAACGGCTGCACGTTGTACACCGCGGTCCCGATGGCGATCGACGCACGGGAATACGAGGCAAACAGCAGCAGCCAGTTGCCGACAATGGCCACGCCGCTGGCGATCGCCAACAGGAACGCCGTGCGGCTGATGACTCCGGCCCGCAAAAAGCCGAAAGCGGCGCAAATCACCAGCAGGGTCACGGCACCGAACACGCAGCGCCAGAACACCACCTCGAGCACCGGCTGCCCCGACACCAGCACGAACCAGCCGATGGTCCCGGAAATCAGCATGGCGGCGACCATTTCCAGCGAGCCATGGCGCAACGAACTGTCCATCTCACACCTCCCGTTGTTGATGGCAACAGTATGCAAAGGTTACAGCTCAGCCTTCCAGCGGATAACCAAGGCAGATTTGCATCCTTGCCTTTACTATCAAGGCAAATTACGCGAATTACCTGACGAGGTGACCATGACCGATGCCATCGACCAACTGTTGATCAATGCACTGATGGAAGACTCGCGCCGCTCGCTCAAAGCCCTGGCGCAAGTCAGCGGGCTGTCCGCGCCCAGCGTCAGCGAGCGCCTGCGCCGCCTGGAAGAGCGCGGTGTGCTGCGCGGTTACACCGTGGAGGTCGATCCGCGCGCCTTTGGTTACCAGTTACAGGCCATCGTGCGCATCCGCCCACTGCCGGGCCAGCTGCAGGAGGTAGAACGGCAAATCATCGCCATCCCCGAGTTCACCGAGTGCGACAAGGTCACCGGGGAGGACTGTTTCATTGCCCGGTTGCATGTGCGCTCGATGGAGCAACTGGACACCCTGCTCGACCGCATCAATGTGCTGGCCGAGACCAACACCGCCATCATCAAGAAAAGCCCGGTGAAGCGGCGATTGCCGCCAATGGAATGAATTCGCCTGTTCCGGCCTCTTCGCGGGTAAACCCGCTCCCACAAGTACTGCACCAGATTTGGGCTTGTGATGAACCCTGTGGGAACGGGTTTACCCGCGAAGAGGCCAGCGCAGAAAAACCTGACGATTTTTTGTACACACAAATGTCACCATAAGTGCCATTTTTGTGTGCACTTTCTTCAGAAACGCCCCATTGCGTTACACACTACCCGCAACTAATTTTGACCATTCGATCAACTAAATAGTCGACAGAAAATTTAAACCTGTTCATTCGGTCAATTTATACCTCACTTATTTCATTAACTTATCTTTCAAAAAGATAAGTTCGAAATGTGCATCTGTTACAACTTGCTTTCCCCTGGCATGGAACTCGCTTTTGTGTGTTCGTGTTTTGTATACAACTTAAACAAAACATAAATACACAAGAACCCGCCACGCCGGTCCAAAGCCGGCCGCCGCGCCCAGAACCCTGTGATGCCAAGCTGCACCGACGAGGTGGCGAGCCCGTGCGCATGCCCGCTCATCGCAGTCAAAGTGCATCAGGAGCCCGCCGGAATGAGTAGCAGCCTCGACCTTGCCCCTGAACTATCCGTCGCCAGCACCCACCCCGCTTCCAACCTTGTTGGCGAGGTGCCGCAACTGGCGCTGAGCCCGCGCCTGCACAACCGCGACCTTGCCCCGACACGCACCGAAGGGCGGCGCTGGGGTGGCTACAGCATCTTCGCGTTGTGGACAAACGATGTGCACAATATTGCCAACTACTCCTTCGCCATGGGCTTGTTCGCCCTCGGCCTGGGTGGCTGGCAGATTTTGCTGTCGCTGGCCATTGGCGCAGCGCTGGTGTACTTCTTCATGAACCTGTCCGGCTATATGGGGCAGAAAACCGGGGTGCCGTTCCCGGTCATCAGCCGCATTGCCTTCGGCATCCACGGCGCACAGATACCGGCGCTGATCCGCGCAGTCATTGCCATTGCCTGGTTCGGCATCCAGACCTACCTGGCCTCGGTGGTGCTGCGTGTGCTGCTTACAGCCGTGTGGCCGCAAGTGGCGGCCTACGACCACGACAGCATCCTCGGCCTGTCGAGCCTGGGCTGGGCGTGCTTCGTGTCGATCTGGCTGGTGCAGCTGGTGATCCTGGCCTACGGCATGGAGATGGTGCGCCGCTACGAGGCCTTCGCCGGCCCGGTGATCCTGCTGACCGTTGCCGCCCTGGCGGTGTTCATGTACGTCAAGGCCGACGCGCGCATCGCCTGGTCGGTCGCCGAGCCACTGACCGGCGTTGATATGTGGCGCAACATCTTCGCTGGCGGCGCATTGTGGCTGGCGATCTACGGCACCCTGGTACTGAACTTCTGTGATTTCGCCCGCTCCTCGCCGTGCCGCAAGACCATCCGCGTCGGCAACTTCTGGGGCCTGCCGGTGAACATACTGGTGTTTGCCGTGATCACCGTGGTGCTGTGCGGCGCGCAGTTCCAGATCAACGGCCAGATCATCGACAGCCCGACCCAGATCGTCGCCGCCATCCCCAGCACGCTGTTCCTGGTACTGGGCTGCGTAGCCTTCCTGATTGTCACCGTGGCGGTGAACATCATGGCCAACTTCGTCGCCCCGGCCTTCGTGCTCAGCAACCTGGCGCCACGCCACCTGAACTTCCGCCGCGCGGGGCTAATCAGCGCCACGCTGGCGGTGCTGATCCTGCCGTGGAACCTCTACAACAGTCCGCTGGTGATCGTGTACTTCCTGTCCGGCCTGGGCGCCCTGCTCGGCCCGCTGTACGGGGTGATCATGTCCGACTACTGGTTGCTGCGCAAAGGCTGCATCAACGTGCCGGAGCTGTACACCGAGCACCCGACCGGCGCCTACCACTACAGCAAGGGCATCAACCTGCGCGCCGTGGCCGCCTTCGTGCCTGCTGCGTTGCTGGCCATCGTGCTGGCCCTGGTACCCCATTTCCACAGCGTGGCCCCGTTCTCCTGGCTGATCGGTGCCGGCATCGCCGCCGTCCTGTACCTGCTGATCGCACCACGCAACCGCCACTACCACGACGTCAGCGGCGAATGCATCGCCGTCGACCACAGCAGCCATTGATCAGGGAGGACTGCCCATGCGTATTCTGATCGCCAACGTCAACACCACCGAAGCCATCACCGAAGCCATTGCCCAACAGGCCCGTGCAGTAGCCGCACCCGGTACCGAAATCGTGGGGCTTACCCCTTGGTTCGGCGCCGAGTCGGTGGAAGGCAACTTCGAAAGCTACCTGGCTGCCATTGCGGTGATGGACCGGGTGCTCGCCTACGAAGGTCCTTACGACGCCGTGATCCAGGCCGGTTACGGCGAACACGGCCGCGAAGGCCTGCAGGAACTGCTGAACGTGCCGGTGGTGGACATTACCGATGCGGCCGCCAGCACCGCGATGTACCTGGGGCATGCTTACTCCGTGGTAACCACCCTGGACCGTACCGTGCCACTGATCGAAGACCGTCTGAAGCTGTCTGGCCTTTATGACCGCTGTGCCTCGGTGCGGGCCAGCGGGCTGGCGGTGCTGGAGCTGGAAGCCGACCCGCAGCGGGCTGTGGAGGCGATTGTCGAGCAGGCCGAACGCGCCGTGCATGACGACAAGGCCGAAGTGATTTGCCTGGGTTGCGGCGGCATGGCCGGGCTGGACGAGCAGATCCGCCAGCGCACCGGCGTGCCGGTGGTGGATGGGGTGAGCGCAGCGGTGACCATTGCCGAATCGCTGGTGCGTATGGGCTTGAGCACCTCCAAGGTGCGCACCTATGCCACACCGCGGGTGAAGAAAGTGGTGGGTTGGCCGATGCGCCTAGGCCGCTGACTGTTTGGTTTGCCTGTACTGGCCTCTTCGCGGGTAAACCCGCTCCCACAGGTATCCCACAGCATTCAGGCTTGTGGTGAACCTGTGGGAGCGGGTTTACCCGCGAAGAGGCCGGTAGGGTCAACCGATTTTTCTAGCCAGCCGCTCTGCACTGCCACAGGCCAGCGTAAACCCCAACGCCCCATGCCCCAGGTTCAGCCACAGGTTGCGATACACCGTCCCCCCTATGATCGGCACCCCGGTCGGTGTCGCCGGTCGCATGCCCGCCCACTCCACCGCCTGCCCATAATCCGCAGCCATCGGTAATGTCTCCAGCGCCAGCCGTCGCATGCTCTGCAACCTGCGCTTTTCCACCGATTCGTCGAACCCGACAATGTCCACCATCGCCGCTACCCGCAGCTGCTGCCCCAGGCGGGCATAGACGATCTTGCGTTCATAGTCGGTAAGGCTCACTTCCGGTGCCCGATGCCCAGTGCTGATCGGTGCCGTCAGGCTGTAGCCCTTCAGCGGGTAGACCGGTATCTGCACCCCCGGTAATGCCAAGCTTGGGCCACGATGCCCGGCACACAGCACCAACTGTTCCACGTCCAGTTGCTCGTTGCCCAGTTGCAGCGCTACGACCTGGTCCTGGCGCCGTACCAGCTGCGTCACTGGCCGCCCAAGCAGGAAACGGCATTGCCCCGAAGCGCGCAACAGTGCCTCCAGGCGCTGGCAGAACAAGTGGCAATCGCCCACCTCTTCATCCGCTGTGAACACGCCACCCACAAACGGTGCGCCCTCCAAGGCAGGGTCCAGCGCGCGCAACTCGGCGGCCGCCAGCACCCGCTGGCTGGCCGGGTCCGTCAACTGAGCCCGGCCATGGGCAAAGGCCCGCTCGCTGCGAAAAGCCACCAGCTTGCCATTGCGCCGCCAGTTGAAATCACCCAGGTTCTGGTCCTCGCGCCATTGCGCCAGCACGGCCTGGCTGCGCAGCGCCAGCTCCAGCAGCTGCTCGGCATTTCGGCGATTGACGCTGCGCCGGCAAGCCAGGGTGAATGCCAACAACCAGCGCCACTGCGCCGGGTCCAGGCGCAAGCGCAGGCGCAGCGGCGACTCGCCCTGCAACAGCCAGCCCAGTGCCTGCCACGGCACCCCGGCATCAGCCAGCGGTGCCACATAGCGATAGGACAATTGCCCGCCATTGGCGAAGCTGGTAGCCGACGCCAAGCTGTCGCGGGCCTCGATCAAATCAACCGACCGCCCTTCACGAACAAGCGCGTAAGCCGTCGCCAGGCCAACCACCCCGCCCCCGATTACCGTTACCCGCTGCTTCATCGCGCTTCCCTGTGGTGGCTTCCTGGCCAAACAGTACCAGCGGATCAGGTCGGGCAGCTATGCGCACCGTCATTCAGGCCCTGGCGCACGTTGCGGCTGAGCAGGCTAGCCTTGCCGTCGTGCCAGGTCAGGGTCAGTACATAGAGGGTGTCGAAGTCATCGCCGTTCCAGTCCTGGGTGATCACCCGCTCTTCACCCAAGGCCTTGCCGGCCACCGTGTTGATCAGTTCAGGCAGGTAGCCGTGGGACCAGGCGGTGTAGATGGTCGCGTTGCGGTATTTGTCGCTCAGTAATTCATCGGCCAGTTCATCGGTATCGTTGGCGCCGTAGTCGATATTCACCGGCAAGCCGAGGCGGATGGCGCTAGGGGTGATGGTCATCAGCGGGCGGATGTAGCTGTAGCTTTCGTCCTTGCTGCCTTCCTCGACCTGCCGCGAAGGGTTGGCGGCAAACACGTAGTCGGCATTACCGAAGCGCTCTGGCAGCAAGGTTGCCAGGTCCAGTGCGCGATTGAGGCCCTGGCAGTTCAACTGGCCAAGCCCCTCACCCGGCTTCTCCGCATGGCGCAGGAACACCAGGGTCTGTGTGCCATCCACCGGTTGAGCCCGGCTGTCGACAGCCTCCAGCGCCAGCGGTACGCCGACGACCGTGAGTGCCAGGCTCAGTACCAGATGGCGACGACGACGGAAGAATGTGGGCAACTTCATCAAGGCAGGCTCGTGTGGCAGAGAAAATCGGGTTGACCCGCCACATCGCCCCATCGGTTGCAGGGCGCCCTTGCAGTAAATGCCATCCTTGGCAACGAGTGAGCGTCAGAGTGCCCTGAACCCGTTTGGTTCCTCCCTGGAGGTGGATGCCGTTCCCTAGGCAAGCCTAGTTTAGGGGATGGGTGTTGCTAAATTATGTCCGGTGCTTCAATCATCCCGCGTCAGCACTTCCAGCAATTCGATCTCAAAGGTCAGGTCCGAGCCAGGCGGTATCGCCCCCACGCTGCGCTCGCCATAGCCCAAGTGTGCTGGAACCTGCAGTTTGCGCTTGCCGCCAACGCGCATCCCCATCAGGCCCTGATCCCAACCTTTGATCACTCGACCGGTACCAATAACGCACTGGAACGGCTTGCCGCGTGACCAGGACGAGTCGAACTCGCTGCCATCAGCCAGCCAGCCGGTGTACTGGGTGGTGATCAGGGCGCCCTTGACGGCGGCTTTGCCTTCACCCTCGACCAGGTCGATGATCTGCAGTTCTTGGCTCACAGGCACACTCCAACGCTGAAAAACAAAGCCGCCCTTTTCTCAGGAATGCACGGGTTTGGCAAGAAGGATCGACAGGCCACTTTTAACTGCTCTGCTCAAACACTTCTTGACCGGTCAGCTCTTTGGTCTGGTTGGCAAAGCAGTACCAGGCGGGCTTCTGCTCGACAAAAATCTGCAGATCGAAATCCCACTCCTGATCCCCATCCAGCAGGCCGACCGGCACCGCATGGAAGTCATTGGACTTCAGCCGGTAATACAGGTGCGTGCCGCATTGGCCGCAAAACCCTCGCTGCGCCCAGTCGGACGAATCGTAGACATTGGGGGTACGCCCTTCGATGACCGGCGGCTGGCTGCAATGCACCACCAGCAACGGGCCGCCGGTCCACTTGCGGCACATGCTGCAATGGCAGGCGCTGATATGGGTGTTGTCGACGGTGACCTTGAGCGTGGTGGCGCCGCACAGGCAGGTGCCTTGTTTTTCCAGGGCCATGGCTGGCTCCTTGAGCGGAAGATGGGCCAGCAATTATAGATGCCAGCTGCAACGCGGTCGGTGTAGGAGCGGCCTTGTGTCGCGATCGGGCTGCAAAGCAGCCCCTTGGGTGATGCATCTACGCGAAAGCCGAGGGGCGCGCGTTGCGCCGCTCGCGACACAAGGCCGCGCCTACAAAGGATCGCGTGAAGCGTCAGATGTACACAGTGCCGCGCAGGTACAACGCCGCCCGCCCGCTGATGATCACCCGGCCATTGCCCGGTACTTCGCACAGCAGCTGCCCTTTACGTGCACCGCCCTGCTCGCAGCTGAGCACCTGCTTGCCCAGGCGCTCAGCCCACACCGGCGCCAGCGAGGTGTGTGCCGAGCCAGTGACCGGGTCTTCATTCACGCCGACCCGCGGGCCGAACCAGCGGGTGACAAAATCAAAGCCACGCCCTGCAGCCGTCACGGCAATGCCGCGCACGTCGAAGGCCGAAAGTGCCACAAAGTCAGGCTTTAACGTATCGAGCAACAGGGCGTCATCAATCACGACGACGTAGTCATCGCTACGGTACACCGCCTGTGCCTGGCTCAGGCCCAGCGCTTGCAACAGGCCCGCCGGGGTTTCCACGATGCCCGGTTGTTTGGCCGGGAAATCCATGGCCAGCAACCCGTCAGCGCCACGGCTGACACGCAATTCGCCACTGCGGGTATTGAAACGCAGCACCTGCGCCTGCTCACCCAGTTGCTCGAACAGCACATAGGCCGACGCGAGAGTCGCGTGGCCGCATAGGTCAACTTCAACGGTCGGGGTGAACCAGCGCAGGTCAAAGGTTTCGCCGTTGCGCACGAAATAGGCCGTTTCCGACAAGTTGTTTTCTTCGGCGATGCGCTGCAGCACATCGTCCGGCAGCCAGGCCTCAAGCGGGATCACCGCCGCCGGGTTGCCACCGAACGGTTCAGCGGAAAAGGCATCGACCTGGAAGATTTCGAGTTGCATGCTCACACTCCTTGTTGCCCGGGCCTTGCCAGGCAGATGTCTGAAAAGGGGTTACGGGCGTACCGGGGTCAATACCGGCTCGCCGGCAAAGAAAGCCTGCAGGTTGCGCAGCACCAGGGTCACGGTATCGCGCGCAGCCTCCGGTGACTGGCCGGCAACGTGGGGCGTGAGCACGGTATTGGCCAAAGCCTTGAGGCCTTGGGGTACTGCCGGTTCGTCGTCGAACACGTCCAGCGCGGCGCCCGCCAGCTGACCCTGCTGCAATGCGGTAATCAGAGCCTGCGTGTCGACCACGCTGGCCCGGGCAATATTCACCAGATAGCCATTTGCGCCCAGCGCCTGCAGTACCTGAGCATCGACCAGGTGCTGGGTATTGGCGCCACCGGGAGTGGCCACGACCAGGATGTCGACAGCAGCGGCCAGGTGCAGCGGGCTGTCGTACCAGGTGTAAGGTACATCTTCGCGCGGCGTGCGGCTGTGATAGCTGATGGACATGTCGAAGCCCAGATTGGCGCGCTTGGCAATGGCCTGGCCCACCGCCCCGAGGCCAAGAATACCCAGGCGTTTGCCGCTCACCGAGGGGCTGATCACCCGGTTCCATTCACCGCGCCGGGTGCTGGCATCAGCACGGGGGATGTCGCGCAGTAGCGCCAGCAACAGGGCCAGGGTGTGGTCGGCGACTGCGCTGGCATTGGCACCAGCGCCATTGGTTACGGTGATGCCGCGGGCGGCGGCGGCAACCAGGTCGACTTGCTCGTAGCCGGCGCCGATCACGCAGATGATCTGCAACTTGGGCAATGCGTCGATTTCGGCGGCAGTCAGCCCCAGCGGGCCGCGAGTGAGCACGGCATCGATTTCACTGGCGTGGCGCTGAATGGCCTCGGCGCGCAGTTGCGGTGAGGGGGCACGGATAAGGCGGTAACCGGCCTGCTCCAGCATGGGCAGGTAATCGTCGACGGTTTCTACCAGTACCAGGACTGTCTTGCGCATGCCACCTCCGGGTCAATTCGAGGCGTCATTATGCGGAGTCACCAGCCAGTACAGTCAATTGAAATAACAAGGCAAAACTGTACTGTGCTGCTCCGCTGTAGCCGCTGCTCTTGCTCTTGCTCTTGCTCTTGCTCTTGCTCTTGCTCTTGCTCTTGCTCTTGCTCTTGATCTTGATCTTGCTCTTCGCGACTTCAGGAGGCCGAACGCAGGCCTTGCGGAGGGAGGTGACGGGCATGGATGCCCGTCAAGCGCTGGGCCCCAGGATGGGGCCTGCAGCGCGGTCCTCCCGGGAGCGAGGCCGGAGTGAGGGGACCCCGGAGCGCAGCGCAGGGGCCGGATGATGGGAGCGCAGCGTTTTTTGGTTACTTTTTGTCGCGTTTGACAAAAAGTGACTCGCCGTAAGGGCGAAAAGGTGAGTGTGCGTCGCCATCGCAAATGGCCTATGCGCGAGCTAAAAACCAGCACCGTTTCGCTTGTCGCTTGGAGGCGTGGAGGCGTGGGCATCAATGAGGAGGCTAACATTCATTTTCGAAGGTGGCGTCAAGTCACCTTTCCGCCCTTACGGCGGGTCACTTTTTGTCAAACGCGACAAAAAGTAACCAAAAAACGCTGGCTCCCATCATCCGGCCCCTACGCTGCGCTCCGGGGTCCCCTCGCTCCGGGCTTGCTCCCGGGAGGACCGCGCTGCAGGCCCCATCCTGGGGCCCAGCGCTTGACGGGCATCCATGCCCGTCACCTCCCTCCGCAAGCCCTGCGCTCGGCCTCCTGAAGTCGCAATCTGCGTCGCCTGAGCTACCGCGCGCTTAAAAGCAAAAGCAAAAGCAAAAGCGAAAGCAAAAGCAAAAGCCGAAGCAGGGTTACTGGGCGAACGCTCGCCCTAACCCACCCGGCACGCCACTGCTGTCAGTGTCCTGCCAAGGCCCATTCGGGCTCAGCGACCAGCTCCAGCCGTTATCAAACCGGTAGTACGTACGCTGCCGGTAGAACGTATTGGGCTGCTTTTCCAATACATATACACCCAGTTTGGGGTCCCAGTGGCTGGCACCGCCAGGCGGTGGCGCAAAGCTGGCCGAGGTACGCGGCATCGGCTTGGGAATCGCCGCCGGTTTGCTCGGCTGGGTGGACGGTTGCCCACCCGGCAACGGCTTGACCACCGGCCCTTGCGGCGGCACGCGCTCGATCGGGGGTGCCGGCTGTTCATACGGCTGATGCACCGTACACGCAGACAAACCCAGGGCCAGGGTGATCAGGGTCAGGCGGACGGTGCTGTGCATGGCTTTGCTCTCTTACAGGTCTGGGCTGTCGATGGTCAGGTGCTGGGTAGCCTGGGTGGTGCTGGGCAACGGCGCGCCCTGGCCAATCCACTCGCCGCGGGTAGGCTGGCCAGCGCGGGAAACCCGTGCAACCAGTTGGACTTCGGCAAATTGCGACAGTTTCATCTGCGGCATCATCGCGTCAGCATCGGACAACTCCACTTCGATCGGCAACTGCGCCACCGTCACCCGCTTGGCTGCCAGGGGCATCGGCGGGCCATTGCTGGCGCGAGCGAAGATGAACACCGTATCGTCAGGTTTTACCTTGTCCTTCAGTGCCGCCGCCAGTTCCACCCGCACTTTCAGCCGCGCAGCCACCGGCGCGGGCTCTGCAGCCTGCCCTGCCGGGCCACCCAGGCGTTCGGCAGCGCGGTCGATGCCGCCTTGCAGGGCATCGCGCGATGCATCGCCTTCCGGCAACTGCGCCAGCAGGCGCTTCCAGTAGTCGATGGCTTCCTGGTAACGCTCGCCTTCAAAGGCCGCGATACCGCGCAGGCCCAGGCTGGTCACCTCGTTGGGGTCGGCCTTCAGCGCTTCATCCGTCAGTGCCTGCAACTGCGGGCTCCACTGCTTGTCGGCCGCAAAGTACAGGGCCTGGGCCCACTGGCCCAGCAGCTCGGGCTGGCGGCCAGCCAAGGCCACCGCCCGCTCGAAAGTACGCGCAGCATCGGCCGGGCGCTGCTCGGCCATGTAGGCACGGCCCAGGAAATACACGGCCTCGGCCGACTCAGGCTGGGCCTGCACCACACGCTCCAGGCGCGTGGTCATTTCTTCCATCGACTTGGGTGCTTCGGCGAATTCCTGGGTCAGCGCCACCTTGTCGGCCGCACCAAAATGCAGGTACAGCCCCAGCGCCATCAGCGGTACCAGCACGGCAGCCAGTAGCGGCAGGGCTTTGCCCAAATGCCCCTGGCGTGGGGCATCGGCGCCTTCGGTATCAGCCAGCAATTCGCGGGCAGCCTCGTCACGGCCCTTGGCCAACTGTGCCTCATCGAGCACACCGGCAGCCTGCTGGGCAGCCAGTTCGGCAACGCGTTCCTGATACAGGGCCACGTTCAGGGCAGTGCGGTCTTCTTCCTGCTGGCGACGGCGGCCACGCAGGATCGGGATCAGCAAAAAGCTGAGGGCGGCGAGCAGCAGCAGGCCCGCGCTAAGCCAGAATTCAATCATGGGTCTGTTCTTTTTCCAGCAGTTTGGCGAGTCGCTCGCGTTCTTCGACAGAAAGCTCGTTGTTGCCCGGCAAAGCCGTACCACGGCGTCGGCGCACGATCACCGCCAGCACCACGAAACCACCGGCCAACAGGATGCCCGGGCCGAACCACAACAGCCAGGTACGCCCGCTGAGCGCCGGCTTGTAGCGCACGAAGTCACCGTAGCGGTCCACCATGAAGTCGACGATCTGCTGGTTGCTCTTGCCTTCGCCAAGCATGCGGAAGATCTCTCGGCGCAGGTCGGCAGCAATCGGTGCGTTGGAATCGGCGATGTCCTGGTTCTGGCACTTGGGGCAACGCAGTTCCTTGGTCAACTGCTGGTAGCGCTCGCGCTCGGCTTCATCGCGGAACTGGTAAGTGTCGATGGCCGCCTTGGCCACACTGGCCAGGCTCATGCCCAGCACGGCAGCTGCCAGCCAGCGCCTCATTGCCTGGCCTCATCGACCAAGCCCTGGTACAGCGGTGCCAGCTGCTCACGCCACACCGTGGCATCGACAATGCCCACATGCTTGTAGCGGATGATGCCCTTGGCGTCGATCAGGAAAGTTTCCGGCGCGCCGTACACCCCGAGATCCAGGCCAAGGCTGCCCTGCTCGTCACGGATATCCAGCTGGTAAGGGTTGTGGAATTCGGCCAGCCATTTCTGCGCAGCGGCGTTGTCGTCCTTGTAATTGACGCCGTGGATCACCACGCCCTGCTGCGCCAGCTGGTTCAGGTAGGGGTGCTCGACCTTGCACGACGGGCACCAGGTGGCCCACACGTTGACCAATGCCGGGCGGCCCTGCAAGTCGGCCTGGGTCAGGGTCCGGTCGCCCTGGGTCGAAGCCAGGGAAAACACCGGGAACGGTTTGCCGATCATTGCCGAAGGCAGCTCGTCGGGCTTGAGAAACAGCCCCTTGTAGAGAAACACCGCCACCAGCAGGAACACTGCCAGGGGGACTACCATGATCCAACGCTTCATGCAGCTGCTCCAGACACGCCCAGGGCCTCACGCACCCGGGTCTTGACCTTGACGCGGTAGCGCCGGTCGAGTGCCGCCAGCAACCCGCCCAGGCCGGTCAGCAGACCGCCCAGCCAGATCCAGCGGACATAAGGCTTGATGTGCACACGCACGGCCCAGGCGCCGTTCTCAAGCGGCTCGCCAAGGGCAACGTAAAGGTCGCGGGTAAAGCCGGCGTCGATGCCGGCTTCCGTCATCATCGATTGCTGCACGGTGTACAGGCGCTTTTCCGGGTGCAGGGTCGTCACTTCACGGCCACCACGGCTGACGACCACCGTACCCTTGTCGGAGATGAAGTTCGGCCCTTCGAAGTGCTTGGCGCCCTGGAACAGGAACTGGTAGCCACCCAGCTCCACGCTTTCGCCCGGGGCCATGCGCAGGTCGCGTTCGGCGCTGTTGTTGCTCGACAGCACCACACCCAGCGCACACACCGCCAGGCCCAGGTGTGCCAGTTGCATGCCCCAGTAGCTGCGGCCCAGGCCCGGCAGGCCCTTGAGCAGGCCTTTGTGACGGGTCTTGTCGAGGATGTCGCGCAGCCCGCCAAGTACCACCCAGGCAGCCAGGGCGAAGGCGGTCAGGGTCGGCCAGTCGAAGTCGTCAACGATAAAACCGGCAACCGGAGCAAGAATGGCACTGCCGATCAGCACCGGGGTCATCATGCTGACCAGCCATTTGCCCGGGGTGTCCTTCCAGCGCACCACCACGCCCACGCTCATTACCACCATCAGCAGTGCCATCAGCGGCAGGAACAAGGCATCGAAATAGGGCGGCCCCACCGACAGCTTGGCCCCGGTCAGGGCATCAAGCACCAGCGGGTACAGCGTGCCGAGCAGAATCATCGATGCGGCCACCACCAGCACCAGGTTGTTGGCCAGCAGCAGCGTCTCGCGCGACCACAGGGCGAAACCGACCTGGCTCTTGACCACCGGTGCGCGCAGGGCGAACAGGGTCAGCGAACCACCGACCACGAACAACAGGAAGAACAGGATGAAAATGCCCCGCGATGGGTCGGCAGCAAATGCGTGCACCGAGGTCAGCACGCCGGAACGCACCAGGAAAGTACCCAGCAGGCTCAGCGAGAATGCGGCAATTGCCAACAGCACGGTCCAGCTCTTGAACACCCCGCGCTTTTCAGTCACCGCCAGCGAGTGGATCAGCGCCGTGCCCACCAGCCAAGGCATGAACGAGGCGTTTTCCACCGGGTCCCAGAACCACCAGCCACCCCAGCCCAGCTCATAGTAGGCCCACCAGGAGCCCAGGGTGATGCCGACCCCCAGGAAAGCCCAGGCGACGATGGTCCAGGGCCGCGACCAGCGCGCCCAGGCAGCGTCCAGACGGCCGCCGAGCAAGGCGGCAATGGCGAAGGCAAAGGCCACCGAGAAGCCCACGTAGCCCATGTACAGCATCGGCGGATGAACGATCAGGCCGAAGTCCTGCAGCAACGGGTTTAGATCGCGACCGTCGGTGGGCACTTGCGGCAGCAGGCGCTGGAATGGGTTGGAAGTAATGATCAAAAAGCTCAGGAAGCCGACGCTGATCATGCCCATCACTGCCAGCACGCGGGCCAGCATCACCTGCGGCAACTGCCGCGAAAACACCGACACGGCAAAGGTCCAGCCGCCCAGGATCAGCGCCCACAGCAGCAGCGAACCCTCGTGGGCGCCCCACACGGCGCTGAATTTGTAGTACCAGGGCAAGGCGCTGTTGGAGTTGCTGGCCACATAGGCGACCGAGAAGTTGTCAGTCATGAAGGCATGGGTCAAACAGGCGAAGGCAAAAGCCAGGAAGGCGAATTGCCCCCAGGCCGCCGGCCGTGCCAGGCTCATCCACAGGCTGTCGCCACGCCACGCGCCAAGCAGCGGCACACTGGCCTGCACGGTGGCAAAGCAGATGGCCAGGATCATCGCCAACTGGCCGAGTTCGGGTATAACCAGCGCCGCATTCATGGCCTGGCCTCCGTTCCTGTGGCGGCCTGGCCGCTTTCCTTCAGGGCCTTGGTGACCTCGGGCGGCATGTACTTCTCGTCGTGCTTGGCCAGTACTTCATCGGCCACCACCACGCCGTCGGCGTTGACTTTGCCCAGGGCAACAATGCCCTGCCCTTCGCGGAACAGGTCAGGCAGGATGCCGCGGTAGGTGATCGGCACCGACTTGTTGAAGTCGGTGACCACAAAGCGCACGTCCAGCGAGTCGGACGAGCGCTGCACCGAGCCTTTCTCGACCATGCCGCCAGCACGGATGCGGGTGTCCAGCGGCGCTTCGCCATTGGCGATCTGGGTGGGCGTATAGAACAGGTTGATGTTCTGCTGCAATGCGCTCAAGGCAAAGCCGACGGCAACCCCGACACCGACCAGCAGGCCGACGATGAGCAACAGGCGTTTCTTGCGCTGCGGATTCACTGGTTGTTCTCCCGGCGCAAACGGCGCGCCTCTTCTTGCAGGTAGCGACGACGGGCCAGCAGCGGCGCGGCGACATTCAGCGCCAGCACTGCCAGGCAGATGCCATAGGCCGACCACACGTACAGGCCATGGTGGCCCATGGCGAGAAAATCACCGAAGGTGGCAAAGCTCACTGTGCGGCCCTCCGCCCCAGGCTGTTCAACACTTCATCCTTGACCCAACTGGCGCGCGCCTCGCGCTTGAGCACTTCAAGGCGCATGCGTAGCAACAGCACGGCGCCGAAGAAACAGTAGAAACCCAACGCCGTGCACAGCAACGGCAGCCACATTTCGGCGGGCATCGCCGGCTTTTCGGTGAGGGTGAAGGTGGCGCCCTGGTGCAGGGTGTTCCACCACTCCACCGAGTACTTGATGATCGGGATGTTGACTACGCCGACAATCGCCAGCACCGCGCAGGCCTTGGCCGCACTGTCACGATTACTGATCGCCTGGCCCAGCGCAATAATGCCGAAGTACAGGAACAGCAGAATGAGCATGGACGTAAGGCGGGCGTCCCACACCCACCAGCTGCCCCAGGTCGGCTTGCCCCAGATAGCGCCGGTAACCAGCGCCACGGCGGTCATCCAGGCGCCGATGGGCGCGGCACATTGCAGGGCGACGTCGGCCAGTTTCATCTTCCACACCAGCCCCACCACACCGGCGACGGCCAGCAGCACGTAGCAGGATTGCGCCAGCATCGCCGCCGGCACATGAATGTAGATGATGCGGAAGCTGTTGCCTTGCTGGTAGTCCTGGGGGGCAAACGCCAGGCCCCAGGTGATACCGACCAGCAGCAGGAGCACGGCAGCGCCGGCCAGCCATGGCAGCATGCGGCCGCTGATGGCATAGAACCATTTCGGGGAGCCCAGCTTGTGGAACCACGTCCAGCTTATTTTCATCAGGGTACATCCAGGGTATTTGCCGGGCTTGAGAGCCCGGGACTCGTTATTCGCCGACGCTGATCTTCAGGCCGGCCGCTATCGCAAAGGGTGCCAGGGTCACGGCCAGGGCCGTCAGGCTGGCGAGCCAGAGCAGGTGGCCGGTTGCGGGCATATTTTGCAATGCCGCTTGCAACGCACCACTGCCCAGGATCAATACAGGGATATACAACGGCAGAATCAGCAACGCCAGTAACAAACCACCGCGCTTCAGACCGACCGTCAGGGCGGCGCCCACCGCACCCAGCAGGCTCAATACCGGCGTGCCCAGCAGCAAGGAGCCAAGCAGCACCGGCAGGCAATGGCTCGGCAGCCCCAGCATCAGCGCCAGCAGCGGCGCCAACAATACCAGTGCCAGCCCGGAAAAGATCCAGTGCGCCAGCACCTTGGCCAGCACCAGCAACGCCAGTGGGTGCGGTGACAGCACCCACTGCTCCAGCGAGCCGTCCTCGAAATCGCTGCGGAACAAGCCGTCCAGCGACAGCAGCACTGCCAGCAGTGCCGCCACCCAGACCAGGCCCGGCGACAAGGTTTGCAACAATTGGCTTTCTGGGCCGACCGCCAAAGGGAACAGCGCCACGACGATGGCAAAGAACACCAGCGGGTTGGCCAGCTCGGCAGGGCGACGGAACAGCAGCCGTGCTTCGCGACGCAACAACAAAATGAATACGCTCATGCCGCCCATTGCCCCAGGTTCAGTTCACGGTAACCGGAGGGCTTGCGTTCCAGCGTGTGGTGGGTGGTCAGCACCACCGTGCCGCCCTGCTCGCAGTGTGCCGCCAGGTGCGCTTCCAGCTGGGCCACGCCTTGCTTGTCGAGCGCGGTGAACGGTTCGTCGAGAATCCATAACGGCGGGCAAGCCAGGTGCAGCCGGGCCAGGGCCACGCGGCGCTGTTGGCCAGCTGACAGGGTATGGCAGGGTACGTCTTCGAAACCGCGCAGGCCGACCGCCTCCAGCGCCGCCCAGATCGCCTCGCGGCTGGCCGGCTGGTGCAAGGCGCACAGCCAGGTGAGATTTTCCTCGGCGGTGAGCAGGTCCTTGATACCTGCGGCGTGGCCAATCCACAGCAGGATGCTTTCCAGCGCATGGCGCTGCTCGGCCAGTGGCTTGCCGCCCAGCAGAATCTGCCCGGCGGTCGGCTGCATCAAGCCGGCCAGCAGGCGCAGCAAGCTGGTCTTGCCGCTGCCATTAGGGCCGCTGATTTGCAGCATGTCGCCGGCGCCCAGCTCGAAATCGAGCTGCTCGAACAGCAAGCGCCAGTCGCGCTCGCAGGCCAGGCCTGCGGCTTGGAGGTGAAGGGTCACGGTTTCGCCTTATCTTTGTAGGGCTTCGGTTCGGCGTCGCCTGCTTCGCGGGCTTGCCCGCGAAGCAGGCGACGCCGCTCCAGAACCCTTGTGTCTCAAGTCGCCCCGCGCGCTGCCGTTATACTGGCAACCACGGGCGCCCGGCATTATTACACGCGCCGCCGCGCTGCCAAGAGGCCGGGCTCGACAGGTTGTATACAATCATGACTGAAATCAATAGTCTCGGCGCACAAACCGCGATCAACAGCCAAGCCATGAAGGCAGGCATGACCGGTGAACTGCTGCGCCTGATCCAGGCGCAGCCGGGTCTGCTGGCCCCCGGCGAGACCGCGCAGGCCGAAGTCGTGTCGTTGCGCCAGACGGGCCAGGAGTTCCAGTTGGTACTGCGCCTGATACAGGCCAACGGCGTGCAGACCCAGCTGCAAGCCAGCGCCAGCCAGCCACTGCCCCAAGGCAGCCAGGTCACCGTCAGCCAAACCGAAAGCAACCGACTGGCAATCATGCTGCAGCAGGCCAATACCAGCCAGATCGCCACCCTCACCCGCCTGGACACCAGCAAAGTGCCCGTCGGCACCCTGCTGCAAGGCAAGGTCCTGACCAACCAGGCATTGGCCCAGGCGCCCGGCCAACCGCCGATCTACCGGGCGCTGGTCAGCCTGCTCAACAGTGCACAGGCCGGCGCCACCTTGAGCGTCGACAGCCCACGCCCCCTGGCCATTGGCAGCCTGCTCAGCGCGTTGGTGCAAGGCGACCAGTCGCTGCGTTTCGTGCCGCTTAGTGGCAGACAGGACCAACTGAGCATTGCCCAGCAACTGCTGACCCAGCAAAACCGCCAAGCCTCCCTGCCCGGTGTGCTCAACGCGCTGCAACAGCTCGCCCGCGACCCGAGCGCCGATGGCGACCTGCGCGCCAGTGCCGAACGCCTGTTGGCCGGCCTGCCGGACGCGCGGCAACTGGGCGACGCCAAAGGCGTGGCCCAGGCGCTGAACAACAGCGGCGCCTTCCTTGAAGCGAAACTGCTGGGCGGTTTTCCTGCCAGCGTGGCCACTGATCTTAAGGCACACCTGCTGCGCCTGATCACCCAGGCCCCGGCCAGCACACCAGGCATGCCCAACCTGGCGCCCGCCAGCCTGGCCGTGACCATGCCGGCGCTGGCCCGCAGCGCACTGGGCATGCTCGAACGGGTCAGCCCCAAGCCGCAGCCAGGGGCGTTCCCCCTGCCGTCGCGCCTGCTCAAGGCCCTGGAAGACGAAGGCGACCTGCAACAGCTGCTGCGCCTGGCCGCAGCTGCCGTTTCACGCTTGCAAAACCATGCCATGAGCAGCCTGCAACAAACCGGCACACTGGAAAACGGCAACCTGCAGACCACCTGGCAAACCGAAGTGCCGATCCGCCACGGTCAGGAGTTCATCCCGCTGCAAGTCAAAATCCAGCGCGAGGAAACACCGCAACAGCAGGCCGACCGCCAACATGAAGCGCAAGACCCGCTGCAAGCCCTGTGGCGCATCGAGCTGGCCTTCGACCTGTCACCCCTTGGCCCGCTGCAAGTCCAGGCGCAGTTGAGCCAAGGCCGCCTGAGCGGGCATCTGTGGGCAGAACGTGAACCCACCGCAAGGCTGATCGACAGCCAGCTCGGTGCCTTGCGCCAGCGCCTGCTGGACCGCGGCCTGGACGTTGGCGACCTGGAATGCCACCCGGGCATCCCCCCTCAAGGCCCGCGCACACGGGTGGAGCAACGCTGGGTAGACGAAAACGCATGACACAGCAACCAACACGCCAGGCCATTGCCCTGACCTACGACGGCCAGCAGGCCCCTACCCTCAGCGCCAAGGGTGACGATGCGCTGGCCGAGGCCATCCTGGCCCTGGCCCGCGAGCACGAGGTGCCGATCTACGAAAATGCCGAGCTGGTGCGCCTGCTGGCGCGCCTGGAGCTGGGCGAACAGATTCCCGAAGCACTGTACCTGACCATCGCCGAGATCATTGCTTTCGCCTGGCAACTGCGCGGCCGCGTCCCGGCGGGCTTCGCCGACGACACCGCCACGACCCGTGACATCACGCCAGCGCTGCTGGGGCTGCCCCCTCCCGGCAGCGTTACCTGACGCCGTGAGTTGCACCCTCACACTACCCTGATGCCCTTCATCGATAGAAGGGTTACTCAATGCGCCCCATTCCGCACCACAGCCTGGCCCGTATCCGCCAGGCACTGCAGGACTTTCCCCGCCCCGACCTGCTGGCACAACAGACACTTTCCGAATGGCTTACCTCGAAGGGGGTGGCGCAGTCGCCTTTGCTGACCGACGTGGTCACCTTCCACTACCGGATAGAACCGGCGGGAGAAGGGCGTTCACAGGGCAGTACGAAGGCCGTCATCACCCAGAAGATGAACCTGGTCGAAGCATTGCTTGCCAACTGGCAGGGCGAACCGGCCGCAGGCTATGACGGTTTCCACTATGGCGACTGGGCAGGCCTGCCGCCACAGGACCCATTGACCATCGTTGAACGGCTTGCGCCACTGAGCCCGTTATCCAATGCTTCGCCCTATCAGGTGTTCAACGGCCTGTACAAACGCACAGAGCCTCCCCGCTACGCCCCG
The DNA here is from genome assembly GCF_021283425.1 of Pseudomonas sp. NMI542_15. Taxonomy (NCBI): domain Bacteria; kingdom Pseudomonadati; phylum Pseudomonadota; class Gammaproteobacteria; order Pseudomonadales; family Pseudomonadaceae; genus Pseudomonas; species Pseudomonas sp. NMI542_15. The sequence continues at coordinate 38,498 of NZ_JAJSRO010000021.1, forward strand.
GATACGCGCCTGCCGATACGCGCAGAAGACTTTCAGGCCGCTAACTGGAGGCTGAATTTTCACACCCTGTTCAAACAACAACTCGACAACTACTGGGCTCAACACAATGACGATTATCGGCAGGCCATTCACCTTGCCTTGATTGCCGCCTGCAACCGTCAGGTAATAGAGGGCAGCCTGTCCGAGCCTCAGCGCCAGCTGGTCTGGCGAGTTTGCGGGTTGTTACCTCAGGGCGACCTCAGTATTTCGATGCTGAACGTCTACGGTTATACCGCGACCGATATTCTGTACATCAAACAAACCAGCGACCCAGGGGTTGTCCTGTACATTCCAGGCAATGCTTCGCCGCTTCATGCGTTCACCGATGCGTCCGCCATGAAGGATTGGTTCGCAGAACAATGCAAGGTCCCCGACAAGCGCAATGCAATGCTGGTCCACTTCGCCCGTGCCGACTGGCCCGACGGCCTGGACTTCAGCGGCTTGCGTACGGCCTTGATCGGCTTGGGCTTGTACCCTGCTGCGCATCATTTCAACCCCCAGCACCCGGGTTTTGCGACCAGCGGGCATTGGGACCCGCAAGCGATCATCGACTATCGCCCCGACACCTACTCCCCCCCGATCATCGGCGACCTGTTCGAGCACCTGAGCTTGCAGCGCAAGCGCCGCACCTATGCCGATACCGACAGCCTGATCACCAGCAATCATGACATCGACAAGTCCCGCTGGGGCAACTACCTCTCTGTGGCCACTGCGCTGCTTGCCCCGTTTGCCCTCCTTTTGCCCGAACTGGCTCCGTTGCTGGTGATCGGTGGCCTGAGCCAATTCACCCTTGGCCTTGATCAGGCCATCAATGGCAAGAGCCTGGAGAGCCGAAGCGCAGGCGTCGCCGACCAGACATTCGGCTTGTTCAACGCGCTCCCCCTGGCCGGCCAGGGCTTTGCCAGGGAGGCGTCGGTGTTTCGTTGCAGCCGCCCCGGGTTCTTCACCCCGTCACGCCTCTCCAATGTGCTGGGTATGCCGGTTGGCGCCGCCCCCATCGCCCAGGCGAGCGACTCGGTAGAGTTGGCATTCCGTGAGCAAGCGACCCTGTCCTCCGACAGCCTCGCGGCTGTGGTGACGCGTGTCGACGAAAACCTCGAGCACCGCTTCATGGCATGGCTGCAAACACCCGAGGGCGTGGTCAGCGAATGGGTCGAGTACGAGTTTGCCAGCGACAGCTTCGTCCGCTCCCGTGACACACACATGATCGTGCCACCGCGCTGGCGGCTCGCCAATACCAGCGACACCTCGCTGACGCTGTCCAGAAGGCGATTCAACGCCACCGATGAGCAGCGCAACACGACGCTTCGGGCATTGGGGATCGACGTGGAGATGCCCATCGACTACGCCCTTTACGGGCAATTGGTGCGCACACCGATTCCCAGACTGATCAGCAGCGTCTGGGTGGGTGAGAGCGTGCTGCAAGGTGAATTCCTCGAAGCACTGGCCCACAACACCCGCATCGCCCGCCTCAGCGGGTATCGCTACCAGATTCTGCTATCGCAGCAAGACCCACTGGTTTTTGAACGCAATATGCGCCTGCTCCGCACCAGGGCTGAAGGCGCGCAGCTGCTCCCTCTGGAGACTCAAGGTTTCTTTCAGGCGTTCACCCAATCAGCTTATTACCCGCAGTACCAGGCCGCCATCGCAGGCAACGGCGGGCTCGGCCGCAACCTTGCCTCTGCGTGCGACATCTTGCGCTACCGCTTGCTCAAGCACTATGGCGGGCTTTATCTGGATGCCGACGATCGGCTGCTGGACACCACCAGAGGTGAGCTCAACCCACCCTTGGCCACCGTGATGCTCCAGGCCACGGATGATGGCCTGCTGTTCTCGCCGCCGGTGTCTAACGACCAGTTGGGCATGTACGTCAAGTTCAACAACAGCATGATCGGCAGCCTCCCCGGTAACCCGACGCTGGACGCGGTGTCCGATGAGATCCTGCGACGCTACGGCATGGAACCCGAGTTCTACAACAGCCGCCCGGACCCTCGCCTGGCGCCGTTGCCGTTCCAGGCGTACGCCCGGCGTCTGAGCCTGTTGACCGGCCCAGGTGTGCTCAATGCCGTAGTAGACCAACGACTGCCGCTCCTCAAACAACTGCGTGAAATCTGTCATTTGCTGGTGTCACCGGTTTACGACATCCATGCAACGCTGAACTTCGATATGTTCCATGCCGTGCTGCAACAACACGTACCGCTCGACAGGGTGGCCCGCATGGGCCACGAGCACAGCTGGGCCTATACCTGAAACGGTCGCGGCGGGCCAGGTACAAGCCGGGGGCAATCGACGGGTTTCGTCGTCGCGCACGGCTTGGTTTACCAAGGATGCGCAACGCCTGCGACACCCACCTACATATGTAGTGCCACCGCCCCCCGTATGCAGGTCACCTTTGCCAGCCCATACAGACTCAAAGGTGACCGCCATGACAACCCAATACGTCAATGCCAAGGGCGTGCAATTTGTGCGTGACAGCCTCGCCGGTTTTCCGCGCCCGGACCGTGCGGCAGCCAGTGCCATCCATCAGTGGGCCCAGGAACGCTCCATCGACCTGGACCCAGACCGCGTCGACGCGGTCACCCTGCATTACCAGTTCAGCCCCAAGCTCGGCTGGATTGCGCTCGTCGCGCAGAAGATGACACTGACCCAGGCCGTGCTCTCGAACTGGCAGGGTGAGTCGGCCAACAACTGGTTAGGCGCGGCGATCGATGCTCCTTGGGCCGGCGAGTTACCCGAAGGGCCACTGACCATTGTCCAGACACTGCGCGAGCAAAACCTGTTTGACCATCACGCACCCTATAGCGTCTACAACGGGTTGTTCAGGCACAGCGACCACCCGCTATACAACGCAGACACGCACGTCCCGCTGGCAGCTGAGGAGTTCCAGTCGTTTATCTGGGGCCTGGACTTGCAGGTGCAGTACAAGTCGATGCTCGACAGCTACTGGGATGCCAACCTGGAACGCTACCGTATCAGCGCAAAGATCAACTTCATCGCCGCCTGCAACAAGCAAGTCACCGAGGGCAGCCTCAGTGATGCCGGCAGAAAGCTGGCCTGGCAGGCATGCGGCCTGCAAGCCTCAACGTCGGTAACGCCCGGTGACGAAAAGCCGGGCAGCAAACCGAGGCTGCGCGCCAGGTGGCTAAATGTGTACGGCTACACCGCCACTGACCTGCTGTGCCTGCACGACGGCGTCAGCGGCCTGGTTTTACTCTACATTCCGGGTAATGCCTCGCCCCTGCACGAGTTCAGCGACAAAAAGGCCATGCTGGACTGGTTCGCCAACCAGTGCCGTACCCCGCGCACGCGCGACGCCCTGCAGGGCCACTTCGCCCTGACCGATCGCGAAGACGGTTTGAGCTACAGCGGCCTTCACACTGCCCTGTGCGGCCTGGGCAGCTACCCAGCTCCCTACCACCTCGACAGCAACCGCCCCGGCTTCACGGCGCAGGGCATCTGGCCCCCACAGGACTACATCAACTACAAGGTCAAGGACTACAGCCCCCTGATAGAAGGCGACCTGTTCCTTTCCCTGGCCCGCCGCCAGAAACAGCGCAGTTACCAGGACGCTCATTTCATCATCACCAGCGACAGCGAAGTGACCAAGGCCAAATGGCGCGGCTACTTGAACTCGGCAATCAACGTGCTGGGCCCTTTGGCCCTGGTAGTGCCCGAGCTGGCCCCGCTGTTCGCCCTGGGCGGCATCGCCCAGTTCGGCCTGGGCCTGGACCAGGCCATCCACGCCAAAAACGCCCGGCAAAGCGCCGAAGGCATCGGCACGTCGGTGTTTGGGGTGCTCAATGCACTACCGCTGGTGGCTGCCGGGGTGTCCAAGGCACCTGTGCTGCTGCGCTTCAAGCATGAAGGTTTTGTGATCCCCAGCCGGGTCAACGAACAAATCGGCTACCCCTTGAGCCCCATCACCCCCCCTGAGCTGCCGCTGGCCGACGTGGCAGATTATTTCCATACTCCAGACCCCATCGCGCCTCTGCCAGGTGCCGACGACGGTGTGGCCGGTGCCGTTGTCAGGACGCCTCGCTACGACGGTTCGCCCGACCTGCTCACGACGATGATCGGCGGTTATCAAGAGCATGTGCTCTACGACATGGAACTCGATGCCTTTCGCCTGGAAAGCGACCTCAATGAGGTTGAGCCAAGCTGCTACATCGCAACGCCCGGCTCGCTCAATCTGGTCGAGGTGGATGCCCGAGCGCGTCAGGTGACCGATGACATGCGCATGGCGACCTTGCGTGCATTGGGCGTTGATCTGAACCTGCCCATTGCGCTACCGGTCGTACCTACCGAGGGACTGCGACCAATCCCTAAACACGTCCTGAATATCTGGGTAGGCGACAAGGTCATTGAGCAAACCCTGATCGACAATATCGCCCGCAACGCCCGCACGCTGCAGGAGACTCAGTATGTTCATCGCCTGTATCTCTCCAGGGCCGAGCCGGCTGCGTTCCAGGCCAACCTGCAGCTTTTGGCGGAGCATGCGCCCGGGGTAGAAGTATTGCCACTTGAGGACCAGCCGTTCTATGCGCGTTTCAAGGAGAGTGCCAACTTCCCCCAATACCAGGCAGCGATCCACGGTAACGGTGGGGTGGCCAGCAACTTTTCGTCGGCGTCGGACGTTTTGCGCTATGCCCTGCTTGAACAGGAAGGTGGCCTGTACATGGATGTCGACGACACGCTGCTGGCGCCTGGTGAGTACCCTGTGTTCATCGATGGCGCCCCCAGAGGCACGCGGGGAGAGCGCCTTGATGACGTAGCACTTGCCACCTCTGAAAACGGCCTGCTGCTGCACTCGGCGGTGTCCAACGAAAAATTGGGCATGAACTGCCTGTACAATGGCAGCCTGGTAGGCAGCCACGCGAATAATCCGACGCTCAAGGCAATCCTGGAAGAAATGCAGGCGCGCTACGAACAAGCGCCAAACTTCTATCAAAGCAAGCCATCCCTACAAACCGACCCGCAAGCGTTCTATGGTTATGCCCAGGCCCTTAGCCACCTCACCGGGCCGAAGTTGCTCACCGACGTGGTCGACCGTCTGTTGCCTGAGCTCGGCATGATGCGTCAGATCATCAACCTGTATGCGTTCCCCCGCACTAACTCCTGGCAGTTCGTCAGCCTTCCTGAGTTTCAGGCGGTGCAACGGCAACTGCTGCCACTCAACCGCATTGCCAGGATAGGGGGATACAACTCCTGGGCCAGGCCCTGAGCGGCACGTCCAGCTAGGGCCCGACAGGCTTGAGCAAGCAACCGCGGCAATAGAAAAAGGCGACCTCAGGTCGCCTTTTCACGTTATTCGCTGCGATGCAACTTGCTCATCAACTCTGCCTCGGCCCGCGTCAGCCCGCAGGTTTCGGTCAACTCCGACACGCTCGCGCCCATCCCCACCAACTTGGCCGCCTGGCTGAACGTGACACTACTGGGGTCGCGTTGCTCCAGCCGCTCCAGCCGGTCAGGCACACTGGCCACCGACACACGCAGCTCGTGAAGGGCCTCGCCCATGCGCACGGTACCGTTCTGGTAGTCGTCCAGGCGCTTGGCCAAGTCCTTGATGCGCTGGTCACGCAGGGCATCGCCCTCGGCCTGCTGCGCAGCCAGCTCGCGCTGGCGCTTGCTGTAGTTGAGGAAGAACCACAGGCTCAGCGCCCAGACCAGCGCCAGGAAGATGACAGCAACCTCTAGGATCAACTCAGATGTTCTCCAGCTCGGACCACTCTTCCTCGGTCATCATCTTGTCCAGTTCGACGAGGATCAGCAGTTCACCGTTCTTGTTGCACACGCCCTGAATGAATTTGGCCGACTCTTCGTTACCCACATTCGGCGCGGTCTCGATTTCGGACTGGCGCAGGTAAACTACCTCGGCCACGCTGTCGACCAGAATGCCGACCACTTGCTTATCGGCTTCGATGATGACGATACGGGTGTTGTCGGTGACCTCGGTCGGCATCAGGCCAAAACGCTGACGGGTGTCGATCACTGTCACCACGTTGCCGCGCAGGTTGATGATACCCAGCACGTAGCTTGGCGCACCCGGCACCGGGGCAATCTCGGTGTAGCGCAGCACTTCCTGCACCTGCATCACGTTGATGCCGTAGGACTCGTTGTCCAGACGGAAGGTAACCCACTGCAGGATCGGATCTTCGGAACCTTGTGCAGACGACTTTTTCATTCCCCTACCCTCAAAATCCGCTGTTTGGCGGTTGTGTTCTGTGTCATTTCTGTTTGGCGTGCATCTGCTTGACCGCGCCGCTGGCGATCAGCTCGGCCAGTGCGGCGACGTCGAGCAATGCACACATGTGTTCAATCACCGTGCCAGCCAGCCAAGGGCGCTGGCCCCGCTGGCTGCGCCACTTGATTTCGGACGGGTCCAGGCGCAGCGAACGGCTGACCTGGTGTACGGCCAGCCCCCATTCGTAGCCCTGCACGGAAATCACATAATTCAGGCCTTGGCGAAAATCGTCGCGGTAGCGGTCGGGCATTACCCAACGCGCCGTGTCCAGCACCTTCAGGTTGCCGGCCTGGCAGGTCAGGATGCCGAGGAACCAGTCCGGCTGGCCGAACAGCGGGGTCAGCTCCTGGCCGGCCAGGTTGTAGATCGAGCCCAGGCACACCAGCGGCACCGCCAGGGTCAGGCCGGCGACATCGAACAACAGGCATTCGAATGGTTCGGCCGCCCACACCGGGCGGCCGTCCACGGTGGCCGGCGGCACCGGCAGGTTCGGCGCCGGGAGGTGCACGTCGACCAGCGGCACTGCGGGTTCCACGGTTTGTTCTTCGACCAGCACCGGGATGGCGGCCTCGGCGATCACCTGCTGCTCGACCACCGTGACCACCGGCGCTTCTATCGGCATGACGCTGGGCAACACCGCCACCTTGGGTTCGGCAAACGGCCGTTGGGCAAGGCTGACAGGGGATTGGGCTGGCATCGGCCCGGCGGGCTGACGCGCATCACGTGCCTGCTCCTCGCGCACCGCCTCGGCGAACTCGTCTGGCGCCGCTGGCGGCTCAAACAGCTCTTGGGCTTCGGTGGCCTCCTGCAGCAGGCCGTCGAGGTACGACTGCAGGGCCATCTGCGGCCGGGTGCTGGTGTGTCGGGTCTGGGTCATCAGGCCACCTGCACTGCGGTCTTGTAAGTCAGCAGGTGCTTGAGCAGCGCCCGATAGGCAATCAGACCGCGGCTCTTGCTGTCGAACTGCGAGGGCGTGACGCCCTTGCGGCTGGCATCGCGCAGGCGCGTATCGACTGGGATGTAGCCCTGCCACACCTGTTGGCCGTAGGTATCACGCAGCAGCTTGAGTGTGCCCAGGGAGGCCTGGGTACGGCGGTCGAACAGGGTGGGTACGATCTGGTACGGCAGCGCCTGCTTGCGCGAACGGTTGATCATGGCCAAGGTGCCAACCATGCGTTCCAGGCCCTTCACTGCCAGAAATTCGGTCTGCACCGGTATCACCAACTGCTGGCTGGCGGCCAGGGCATTGACCATCAGCACACCCAGCAAGGGGGGGCTGTCGATCACGGCATAGTCGAAATCCTGCCACAGCTGCGCCAGACTCTTGGCGATCACCAGGCCCAGGCCATTTTGCCCGGGTGACTGGCGCTCCAGCACTGCCAAAGCGGTGCTCGACGGCAACAGCGAAATGCGCTCGTCGCTGGTAGGCAGCAACAACTGCCCGGGCAGGCCGTCTGGTACTGCGCCCTTGTGCAGGAACAGGTCGTAGCAGCTGTGCTCCAGCGCATCGGGGTTGTGCCCGAAATAGCTGGTCATCGACCCGTGCGGATCGAGGTCGACGACGACCACGCGCTTGCCAGCCTCAGCCAGCAGGCCAGCCAGGGCGATGGTTGTGGTGGTCTTGCCGACGCCACCTTTTTGATTGGCTACTGCCCAGACTCTCATCAAGCAAACTCTATCTATTGATTTGGCAGGGACACTGTAGAAACAACTATCCAAGAGCCGGCACGACCCCTGTGGGAGCGGGCGAGCCCGCGAACACCGGCGCAGCCGGTGCCACTCACCGCGTCGCCTGCTTCGCGGGCATGCCCGCTCCCACAGGGGACGGAGTCACTTTCAATACAATGGCGCGACGGGGAATTGACGGATCACTGCCCCGCCACCGTTGCTGACGTTGCCGGTGCACTTTGTGTGCCAGCCCGGCGCAATGCGGCATCCGGCGTTGCATTGGCACTGCCCGAGCCCGTCAGGCTGCGGCGCACTTCGAGGTTACGGGAAATCACCAGCACCACCCGGCGATTACGCGCGCGACCGTCGGCGGTGTCATTGCCGGCCACCGGCTGGTACTCGCCATAACCCACCGATGCCATGCGTGCCGGGTTGACCCCTTCCATGGCCAGCAAGCGCACGATGCTCGCCGCCCGTGCCGACGACAGCTCCCAGTTGGTCGGGTACTGTGCCGTGCGGATCGGCAGGTTGTCGGTGAAGCCTTCGACATGCACCGGGTTGGCGAATGGCTTGAGGATGTTTGCCACCTTCTCGATGATGGCAAACGCCTTGTCGCTGGGCATGGCATCGCCACTGCCGAACAACAGCGATGAATTCAGCTCGATCTCGATCCACAGCTCGTTGCCGCGCACGGTCATCTGGTTGCTGTTGATCAGGTCGCCAAAGGCATCGCGCACGTCATCGCTGATGGTTTTCAACGGGTCGACCTGGGTCGCCGCCAAGCCCGCTTCGGTCTGCTCGCTGTCTTTGACCAGCGGCTCTGCCGGGCGCACGCTCAACGGCTGCTCATCGCCAATAGGGATCGGTTTCATGCTGCGCTCAGGGTCGTTGAACACCCCGAGCAAGGCCTGGGAAATGACCTTGTACTTGCCCTCGTTGATCGAGGAAATCGAGTACATCACCACGAAAAAGGCGAACAGCAAGGTGATGAAGTCAGCGTACGACACCAGCCAGCGTTCGTGGTTTTCGTGTTCCTCGGTATGACGACGGCGACGCATGGGTTACTCCATGAAGCCTTGCAGCTTCAACTCGATCGAGCGCGGGTTTTCACCCTCGGCAATCGACAACAGGCCTTCGAGCAGCATCTCGCGGTAGCGCGACTGGCGCATGACGTTGGCCTTGAGCTTGTTGGCGATCGGCAGCAGGATCAGGTTGGCGCTGGCCACGCCGTAGATGGTGGCGACAAAGGCCACGGCAATGCCGTTGCCCAGCTGCGAAGGGTCAGCGAGGTTGCCCATCACGTGGATCAGGCCCATCACCGCACCGATGATGCCGATGGTCGGCGCGTAGCCGCCCATGCTCTCGAATACCTTGGCAGCCTGGATGTCACGGCTCTCCTGGGTCAGAAAGTCGACTTCAAGGATGCTGCGGATGGCTTCTGGCTCAGCGCCGTCCACCAGCAATTGCAGGCCTTTGCGCGCATACGGGTCGGGCTCTGCATCGGCCACGCCCTCAAGGCCCAGCAGGCCTTCCTTGCGCGCGGTCAGGCTCCAGTTCACCACACGGTCGATACCACCCGCCAGGTCTACCCGCGGCGGGAACAGTATCCAGCGCAAAATCTGCAAGGCGCGCTTGAAGGAAGACAGCGGCGACTGCAACAAGGCTGCCGCCAGGGTGCCACCCAGCACGATCAGCGCCGCCGGGCCATTGACCAACGCGCCGGCATGGCCACCTTCCAGAAAGTTGCCACCGACGATGGCGACAAAGGCGAGAATCAGGCCGATCAGGCTGAGGACGTCCATCAGACGCAGGCCTCCACCAAGTGCTTGCCGATTTCGTCCAGGCTGTAGACCGCATCGGCCAGGTTGGCCTTGACGATGGCCATGGGCATGCCATAAATCACGCAGCTGGCTTCATCCTGGGCCCACACGGTACTGCCGCCCTGCTTGAGCAGGCGTGCACCTTCACGGCCATCGGCGCCCATGCCGGTGAGCACCACCGACAGCACCTTGTCGCCGTAAGACTTTGCTGCCGAACCAAAGGTGATGTCCACGCACGGCTTGTAGTTCAGGCGCTCGTCACCGGGCAGGATCTTCACGGTGCCACGGCCGTCGATCATCATCTGCTTGCCGCCGGGGGCCAGCAGGGCCAGGCCTGGGCGCAGCACGTCGCCGTCCTCGGCTTCCTTGACGTTAATGCGACACAGCTTGTCCAGGCGTTCGGCAAAGGCCTTGGTGAACGCCGCCGGCATGTGCTGGATCAACACGATCGGCGCCGGGAAGTTGGCAGGCAGCTGGGTCAATACCCGCTGCAGGGCCACGGGGCCGCCCGTGGAGGTGCCAATGGCCACCAGCTTGTAGGGTTTGCGCTTGGGGGCTGGCGAGTGCGACGCCGCCGGGGCAGCTGCACGGGCCGGCGCCGCAGGACGGGCTGGCGCGGGGTTGGCGAAACTGCTGGCGGGCGCAGGGCTGCTGGCCGGCACCGGCGCGGCGGCCGGTGCCGTCCTGGCATAGCTGCCCAGGCGGCGGTTGCTGCGCGAAAGGGTATGCACCTTCTCGCACAGCATTTGCCTGACCTTGTCGGGGTTGCGCGAAATGTCCTCGAAGTTTTTCGGCAGGTAATCCACCGCGCCAGCATCCAGCGCGTCGAGGGTGACGCGAGCGCCTTCGTGGGTCAGCGAGGAAAACATCAACACCGGCGTCGGGCAGCGCTGCATGATATGCCGCACCGCGGTGATGCCGTCCATCATGGGCATCTCGTAGTCCATGGTGATGACATCGGGCTTGAGCGCCAGCGCCTGGTCGATTGCTTCCTTGCCATTGGTCGCGGTACCCACTACCTGGATCGTCGGATCCGCCGAGAGGATTTCCGAGACGCGGCGGCGGAAGAAACCGGAATCATCCACCACCAGGACCTTGACTGCCATAAACACTCCATTAGGCGGCGCAACCCGCCAGGGTGCGCCACCGAAATCAAATACGCCGTGCGGCGTAACGCTTGAGCATGCTCGGGACGTCGAGAATCAACGCGATACGACCGTCACCGGTGATGGTGGCCCCGGACATGCCCGGGGTGCCCTGCAACATCTTGCCCAGCGGCTTGATTACCACTTCTTCCTGGCCCACCAGTTGATCGACGACAAAGCCGATGCGCTGCGTGCCAACCGACAGGATCACTACGTGGCCCTCGTGCTGCTCTTCGTGCACCTGGCCCTGTACCAGCCAGCGCTTGAGGTAGAACAGCGGCAGCGCCTTGTCGCGCACGATCACCACTTCCTGGCCGTCGACCACGTTGGTGCGCGACAGGTCGAGGTGGAAGATTTCGTTGACGTTGACCAGCGGGAAGGCAAACGCCTGGTTGCCCAGCATCACCATCAGGGTGGGCATGATCGCCAAGGTCAGCGGCACCTTGATGACGATCTTCGAGCCCTGGCCCTTGGCCGAGTAGATATTGATCGATCCGTTGAGCTGGGAAATCTTGGTTTTCACCACGTCCATGCCCACGCCACGGCCAGACACGTCGGAAATCTCGGTCTTGGTCGAGAAGCCCGGGGCGAAGATCAGGTTGTAGCAGTCCGATTCACTCAGGCGCTCGGCGGCATCCTTGTCCATCAGGCCTTTTTCCACGGCCTTGGCGCGCAGGATGTTCGGGTCCATGCCCTTGCCGTCGTCAGAGATCGACAGCAGGATGTGGTCACCTTCCTGTTCGGCCGACAGCACCACACGGCCGGTGCGGGCCTTGCCAGAGGCTTCACGCTCATCGGGCATCTCGACACCATGGTCGACGGCGTTACGCACCAGGTGCACCAACGGGTCGGCCAGGGCCTCGACCAGGTTCTTGTCCAGGTCAGTCTCTTCGCCGACCAGCTCCAGGTTGATCTCTTTCTTCAACTGGCGGGCAAGGTCGCGCACCAGACGCGGGAAGCGGCCGAACACTTTCTTGATCGGCTGCATGCGGGTTTTCATCACCGCCGTCTGCAGGTCGGCAGTGACCACGTCGAGGTTGGACACGGCCTTGGACATGGCCTCGTCGCCGCTGTTCAGGCCCAGGCGTACCAGGCGGTTACGCACCAGCACCAGTTCGCCGACCATGTTCATGATTTCGTCCAGGCGCGCGGTGTCAACGCGGACCGTGGTTTCCGCTTCGCTGACGGCATGCTTCTCTGCTGCCGGAGCCGGTGCACGAGGGGCCGGCGCAGGCTTGCTGGTGGCCGCGGGTGCGGGGGCAGCAGGGGCTGGCTTGGCGACCGGCTGGCTGTCGGCCTTGGCTTGAGCAGGCGCTTGCACCTTGGCAACAGCCGGGGCCTCGACCGCAGCAACGTCACCACCAAACTTGCCCTTGCCGTGCAACTGGTCCAGCAGGGCCTCGAACTCGTGCTCGCTGATTTCGTCGCTGGCGGCGCTGTTGTCAACCGCGACCGGCGCCGGCGCGTTGGCGGCAGGCAAGGCATCGGCCTGGAATGTGCCCTTGCCATGCAACTGGTCGAGTAACGATTCGAATTCTTCGTCGGTAATTTCGTCGCTTGCCGCGTCTGCAGGCACGGCGACCGGCTGTACCGCGACTTCGACACTGAACTGGCCTTTGCCGTGCAACTGGTCGAGCAGCGACTCGAATTCGGCGTCAGTGATTTCGTCACCTTCGCCACTGCCAGCCTCGCCCTGCATCTGCTCGTCGACCGCGGCTTGCGCCTTGACCGCATCGAGCGAGTCGAGCAACTGCTCAAACTCGCTGTCGGTGATGTCCTGTTCATCGGCAGGGGCCGTGGCCGCAACCGGCGCCTCGGCTGACGGTGCCGCTGCAACAAGCGCTTGGGCAACCTCGGCGCCACCGGGTTCGGCCAGCCGCGACAGGGCCGCCAGCAGCTCGGGCGTGGCCGGGGTAACCTCGGCACGCTCGCGCACCTGCCCGAACATGCTGTTGACCGTGTCGAGTGCCTCAAGCACCACATCCATCAGTTCCGCATCGACCCGGCGCTCACCTTTGCGCAGGATGTCGAACACGTTCTCGGCGATATGGCAGCACTCCACCAGCTCGTTCAGCTGAAGGAAGCCGGCGCCCCCTTTTACAGTGTGGAAACCGCGAAAGATCGCATTGAGCAAGTCGGCATCGTCGGGTCGGCTTTCCAGCTCGACCAGTTGCTCGGACAGTTGCTCAAGAATTTCGCCGGCTTCTACCAGGAAATCCTGGAGGATTTCTTCATCGGCGCCGAAGCTCATCAAACGTGCTCCTTAAAAACCCAGGCTGGACAGCAAATCATCGACATCGTCCTGACCGGACACAACGTCTTCACGCTTATCGGCATGAATCTGCGGACCTTCACCCCGAGTCGGATGTTTTTCTAGATCTTTTTCTGCGCGCAGTTGATCGTGGTCATGCTGGATACCGGCAAAGCGGTCGACCTGGCTGGCCATCAGCACCAGTTTGAGCAGGTTGCTTTCCACCTCGGTCACCAGCGTGGTGACGCGTTTGATCACCTGCCCGGTCAGGTCCTGATAGTCCTGAGCCAGCAGAATGTCGTTGAGGTGGCCGGCAACCTTGCGGTTACCTTCAGCGCTGTGCGTGAGGAAACTGTCGACGCGTTTGACCAGGTCACGGAACTCCGGCGCTGCCACTTCGCGGCGCATGAAGCGCTGCCAGTCGGTACTCAGGGCCTTCGCTTCGCTGGCCAGGTCGTTGAGCACCGGGGTGCTTTCCTCGACCAGGTCCATGGTGCGGTTGGCCGCACCCTCGGTCAGCTTGACCACGTACGACAGGCGCTCGGTAGCGTCGGTTATCTGCGACACCTCCTCGGCCTGTGGCATGGTCGGGTCGATCTGGAAGCTGACGATAGCGCTGTGCAACTCGCGGGTCAGCTTGCCGACCTCCTGGTACAGGCCACGGTCGCGAGTCTGGTTCAGCTCGTGAATCAGCTGTACCGCCTCGCCGAAACGGCCCCGCTCCAGGCTTTCGACCAACTCCTGGGCATGTTTCTTCAGGGTCGATTCGAACTCCCCCAAAGACGTTTGTGATGAATCCATGGCGCGCCCCCTGACGTGACTCAGCCGTTGACGCGTTCGAAGATCTTCTCGATCTTTTCTTTGAGCACCTGGGCGGTGAACGGCTTGACCACATAGCCATTGACGCCGGCCTGGGCCGCTTCGATGATCTGGTCGCGCTTGGCCTCGGCAGTCACCATCAGTACCGGCATGGTTTTCAGCTTTTCACTGGCACGCACTTTACGCAGCAGGTCGATACCGGACATGCCGGGCATGTTCCAGTCGGTCACCAGGAAGTCGTAGTGGCCGTTTTCCAGCATCGGCAGCGCCGTGGTGCCATCGTCGGCTTCTTCGGTGTTGGTGAAGCCCAGGTCACGCAACAGGTTCTTGATGATCCGCCGCATCGTCGAAAAGTCGTCAACGATGAGGATTTTCATGTTCTTGTCCAATTAGACCTCCAAGCAGTCTCAAACGCGCCCGGCCGACCGGGCACGCACTCATTCAATTCGGTACAACGTGGAAAACGCACGTGGAAAACGACTGCAACGACCCCGGGCTCAACGTGCCCGCCATTCCCCCAGGCGGCTACGCAGGCGCGCGGCACATTGGCTGTGCAACTGGCTGACCCGCGATTCGCTGACCCCAAGCACCTCGCCGATTTCCTTGAGGTTCAGCTCTTCGTCGTAGTACAGCGCCAGTACCAGGCGCTCACGCTCCGGCAGGTTGGCAATGGCCTCGGTCAGGGCAGCCTGGAAGCGTTCGTCCTCAAGGCCACGTGCAGGTTCGACGTGGCCACTGGCGCCATCCTCATGCAGCCCTTCGTGCTCGCCGTCCTGCAACAGGTCGTCAAAGCTGAACAGGCGGCTGCCCAAGGTATCGTTCAAGATCCCGTAGTAATCATCGAGACTCAACTGGAGTTCGGCAGCAACTTCATGATCTTTAGCGTCTCGACCGGTTCTGGCTTCAACGGCACGCATCGCGTCACTGACCATGCGGGTGTTGCGGTGCACCGAACGCGGTGCCCAGTCGCCCTTGCGCACCTCGTCCAGCATGGCCCCGCGGATGCGGATGCCGGCATAGGTTTCAAAGCTGGCGCCTTTGCTGGCGTCATACTTGTTGGCCACTTCAAGCAGGCCGATCATGCCGGCCTGGATCAGGTCCTCGACCTGCACGTTGGCCGGCAACCGCGCCAACAGGTGGTAGGCAATGCGCTTCACCAGCGGGGCGTAGCGTTCGATCAGCTCGTACTGGCCGTCTTTCGCTGCCCGGCTGTACATCTTGAAGCCGCTGGCATTCATAGCACGGGTCCCGCGCTGGTGGGCTGCACCAGACGCTCGACAAAGAACTCCAGGTGACCGCGCGGATTGGCCGGCAGCGGCCAACTGTCAACCTTCTGGGCAATCGCCTTGAAGGCCAGCGCGCACTTGGAGCGTGGGAACGCTTCGTAGACGGCGCGCTGCTTCTGCACCGCCTTGCGCACGCACTCGTCGTACGGCACGGCACCCACGTACTGCAGGGCCACATCGAGGAAGCGGTCGGTGACCTTGGTCAGCTTGGCGAACAGGTTGCGCCCTTCCTGCGGGCTCTGCGCCATGTTGGCCAGCACACGGAAACGATTCATCCCGTAGTCGCGGTTGAGCAGTTTGATCAGGGCGTAGGCATCGGTGATCGAGGTGGGCTCGTCACACACTACCAGCAGCACTTCCTGGGCGGCGCGAACGAAGCTGACCACCGACTCACCAATCCCCGCTGCAGTGTCGATCACCAGCACGTCGAGGTTGTCGCCGACTTCACTGAACGCCTGGATAAGACCGGCATGCTGGGCCGGGGCCAGGTGCACCATGCTCTGGGTGCCCGAGGCTGCGGGGACGATGCGCACGCCGCCAGGGCCCTGCAACATCACGTCACGCAGCTCACAGCGCCCTTCGATGACATCGGCCAGGGTACGTTTGGGGGTAAGGCCGAGCAACACGTCGACGTTGGCCAGGCCCAGGTCGGCGTCCAGCAGCATGACCCTGCGGCCAAGCTCGGCCAGCGCCAGGGACAAGTTCACTGAAACGTTAGTCTTGCCGACGCCACCTTTGCCACCGGTCACGGCGATCACCTGTACGGGATGCATGCTACCCATGTCTGTTCTTTACCTTGTCTCGCTGGGACTGAGGCCACACGTGGGGCAATTCTGCGTACCCCTTGGCATAGCTACTTTGCACACGCTTCATGGTCAACCCGCTCGCCGGGGGTTGTGATAGAGATCAGCGAACATGTCGGCCATGGCCTCTTCGCTGGGCTCGTCCTGCTGCTGCACATTGACCGCACGGGAGACCAGTTGGTGGCCGCGCGGCAGGTGCAGGTCGTCAGGAATGCGCGGGCCATCGGTCAGGTAGGCCACGGGCAGTTCATGACTGATGGCAAGGCTCAGCACATCGCCAAGGCTTGCCGTTTCATCCAGCTTGGTCAGGATGCAACCGGCCAGACCACAACGTTTGTAGCTGTGGTAGGCGGCGGTCAGCACCTGTTTCTGGCTGGTGGTGGCCAGCACCAGGTAATTCTTCGCGGCAATGCCACGCCCGGCCAAGGTTTCCAGCTGCATGCGCAGTGCCGGGTCGCTGGCCTGCAGGCCGGCGGTATCAATCAGCACAACGCGCTTGCGCAACAGCGGTTCCAGCGCCGCGGCCAGGGACTGGCCCGGGTCGACGTAGGTCACTGGCACGTTGAGGATGCGGCCCAGGGTCTTGAGCTGCTCCTGCGCGCCGATACGAAAGCTGTCCATGCTCACCAGGGCCAGGTTCTGCGCGCCGTACTTGAGCACGTAGCGGGCAGCCAGCTTGGCCAGGGTGGTGGTCTTGCCCATGCCGGCAGGGCCGACCATGGCAATCACCCCGCCCTCTTCGATCGGCTCGATTTCCGGCATTTCGATCATCCGCGCCAGGTGCGCCAGCAGCATGCGCCAAGCCTGGCGAGGCTCTTCGATCTCGGTGGTGAGGTCCAGCAGCTCACGGGCGATCGGCCCGGACAGGCCGATACGCTGCAGACGGCGCCAGAGATTGGCCTGCTGTGGCTTGCTGCCTTGCAGCTGGTTCCAGGCCAGCGAACCGAGCTGCACTTCCAGCAACTCGCGCAGGCCCGACAGCTCGGAGCGCATCGCATCGAACAGGCGCGGGTCGACCGGCGCGGCAGCCGGGGCAGCGGCGGGCTCAGGGGCATCGACGTGCGGCTCGATCAACGGCTCGGCGGCCGTCAGCGACTGCCCGGCAAACAATTGGCGGTTGTTGTCGCTGCTGTCCTGGCGGTGGTCCAGCTCGGCCTGGGCGGTAGCGATGCGCGTGTGGGTCTTGCGCAGCTCTTGTTCCAGCTCGGCGTTAGGCACGCGCGGGGCCAGGGCGGACAGCTTGTAGTCCAGCGCGGCCGTCAGTTCGACACCACCGGCAATGCGGCGATTGCCAATGATCGCGGCATCGGCGCCCAGCTCGTCACGGACCAGCTTCATGGCCTGACGCATATCGGCGGCGAAAAATCGCTTAACTTGCATTATCCACTACCTCAGCCGTTAGGGCCCACGGTGGCAACGATGGTGACTTGCTTGTTGTCCGGTATTTCCTGATACGCCAGCACATGCAAATTCGGTACAGCCAGGCGACCGAAACGCGACAGCATGGCGCGGATCGGGCCGGCGACCAGCAGGATGGCCGGCTGGCCCTGCATCTCCTGACGCTGGGCCGCTTCGATCAGCGAACGTTGCAGCTTCTCGGCCATGCTCGGCTCCAGAAGAACACCATCTTCCTGACCCTGCCCGGCCCTTTGCAGACTATTGAGCAAAATCTGTTCCAACCTTGGCTCCAGGGTAATCACTGGCAGCTCCGACTCAACGCCGACAATGCTTTGCACGATGGCGCGACACAATCCGACGCGCACCACCGCCACCAGCGCGGCGGTATCTTGACTCTTGCCGGCGTTGTTCGCGATGGCTTCGGCAATACTGCGAATATCGCGCACCGGCACCTGTTCCGACAACAGCGCTTGCAGCACCTTGAGCAGGCCCGACAAGGAAATGACACCGGGCACCAGCTCTTCTGCAAGTTTAGGCGATGCCTTGGACAGCACCTGCAGCAGTTGCTGAACCTCTTCGTGGCCGATCAGCTCGTGACAGTGCTTCTGCAAGATCTGGTTGAGGTGGGTGGCCACCACGGTGCTTGCGTCGACCACGGTGTAGCCCAGCGACTGCGCCTGTGAACGCTGGCCGACATCGATCCACACCGCCTCCAGGCCAAACGCCGGGTCGCGTGCGGCAATGCCGTTGAGGGTGCCGAACACTTGCCCAGGGTTGATCGCCAGCTCCCGGTCCGGGTAAATCTCCGCTTCGGCCAGGATTACCCCCATCAAGGTCAGGCGATAGGCGCTGGGCTGCAGGTCGAGGTTGTCGCGAATATGCACGGTGGGCATGAGGAAACCCAGGTCCTGGGACAGCTTCTTGCGCACACCCTTGATCCGCGCCAGCAACTGGCCGCCCTGGTTGCGGTCGACCAGCGGGATCAGCCGGTAGCCGACTTCCAGGCCGATCATGTCGATGGGCGTCACGTCGTCCCAGCCCAGTTCCTTGGTATCAAGCGCGCGCTGCGGCGAGGGCAGCAGGTCTTGCTGCCGCTGCGCCTCCTGCTGCGCGTCCAGCTTGGCCTTGTGCTGCTTCTTCCACACCAGGTAGGCACCGCCACAAGCCAGCAGGCCAAGACCGAGGAAGGCCACGTGGGGCATGCCAGGCACCAGCCCCATGACGATCATCAGCGCACCGGACACCGCCAGCGCCTTGGGCGAATCGAACATCTGCCGGTTGATCAGCTTGCCCATGTCCTCGGAGCCCGAGGCACGGGTAACCATGATTGCGGCGGCAGTGGACAGCAGCAGGGATGGCAATTGCGCCACCAAACCGTCACCGATGGTCAGCAAGGCGTACACCTTGCCGGCATCACCGAAACTCATGCCGTGCTGCAGCATGCCGATCAGCATGCCGCCAATCAGGTTGATGAACAGGATAAGCAGGCCGGCAATGGCGTCACCGCGCACGAACTTGCTGGCACCGTCCATCGAGCCGTAGAACTCCGCCTCCTGCGCCACCTCGGCACGGCGGTGCTTGGCCTGGGCCTGGTCGATCAGGCCGGCGTTGAGGTCGGCGTCGATGGCCATCTGCTTGCCGGGCATGGCGTCGAGGGTGAAACGCGCGCTCACCTCCGAAATACGCCCGGCACCCTTGGTCACCACCACGAAGTTGATGATCATGAGGATGGCAAACACCACGGCACCGACCACGTAGTTGCCGCCGATCACCACCTCACCGAAGGCCTGGATTACCTTACCGGCAGCACCGTGGCCCTCCTGGCCGTGCAGCATGACCACACGGGTGGACGCCACGTTCAGGGCCAGGCGCAACAGCGTGGCCACCAGCAGGATGGTGGGGAAGGCGGCAAAGTCCAGTGGGCGCAGGGCGTACACGCAGACCAGCAGCACCACGATCGACAGGGCGATGTTGAAGGTGAAGAACACGTCGAGCAGGAA
This sequence comes from Pseudomonas sp. NMI542_15, assembly GCF_021283425.1. Classification (NCBI taxonomy): domain Bacteria; kingdom Pseudomonadati; phylum Pseudomonadota; class Gammaproteobacteria; order Pseudomonadales; family Pseudomonadaceae; genus Pseudomonas; species Pseudomonas sp. NMI542_15. The sequence continues at coordinate 57,968 of NZ_JAJSRO010000021.1, forward strand.
CGGCGGTATCGGCAACATCATCATTGCCAACATCACCAGCAGCAGCAACGGCACACCCAGATTGCCCCGGCCGAGGCCGGCCAGGTTGTTGCGGGCGTTGCTGATTAACTGAGTGCGATCCACCGCGAGTCCTCTTGATGCAAAACTTTGACGCCCAGGGGGCGCCTGGGCGTGGCTTTGCAAGAAGCCTTCCAACTTTGCTCGGTGGGAGATTTATGTTTCCTGTGCTGGCCTCTTCGCGGGCATGCCCGCTCCCACAGGCCCCCGCAATACCTGTGGGAGCGGGCGTGCCCGCGAAAGGGCCAGAAGCCCTGACACAAGGTCAACTGTCGCGGCGCAGGTCCGGCGGGATCGGCAGGTCTTCTTTCAACGGCTCTGGCCGCTTGCCCCTGCCAGCGCGGTACTGGCGGATCTGGAACACATAGGCCAGTACCTGCGCCACGGCCAGGTACAAGCCGGCAGGGATTTCCTGCTCAGGCTCGGTGGAGTAGTAGATCGCCCGCGCCAGCGCCGGCGATTCGAGGATCTGGATCTTGTGCTCCACACCAATCTCACGAATCTTCAGGGCCATGAAGTCGGTGCCCTTGGCCAGCAGCAAGGGTGCTGCCCCGCCCTTCTCCGGGTCGTACTGCAGGGCCACCGCATAGTGCGTCGGGTTGGTGATGATCACATCGGCCTGCGGCACCGCCGCCATCATGCGCCGCTGCGACATCTCGCGCTGCAGTTGGCGAATACGTTGCTTGACCTCGGGCTTGCCCTCGCTGTCCTTGTACTCGTCGCGCACTTCCTGCTTGGTCATCTTCATTTTCTTGTGCGTCTGGTACAGCTGGATGGGCACGTCCGCCGCCGCAATCAGCAGCAGCCCGGCCGACATCCACAACGCACTCCAGCCCACCACCTGCAGGCTGTGAATGATCGCCTGCTCAAGCGGTTCGTTGGCGATCGACAACAACGCCTGGCGGTCGCTGACCAACACCACCACCGCCACCGCCAGAATCACGAAGAACTTGGCCAGCGCCTTGAGCAGCTCGGTCAAGCCATTCACCGAGAACATCCGCTTGATCCCCGCCAGAGGGTTCATGCGGCTGAATTTTGGCTGCAGCAAGCTGCCCGAGAACAGGAAACCGCTAAGGGCAATGGGCGCAACGAAGGAAATCACGAACAGCAGGATAAGCACCGGCTGCACCGCCCATATCGCCATCTTGCCCGAGGCCAGCAGGAAGGCGCCCATTGCCCGCTCGTCGACAATGATGTCGCGCGTGAGGCTGAAGTTCATGCGCATGATGCTCAGCAACGTCTCGGCCATGTGACCGCCGAACGCCAGCAGGCCTCCAGCGCCAGCCAAGGTCACCGCCACCGTGTTCAGCTCCTTGGAGCGCGCGATCTCGCCTTTCTCGCGGGCATCGCGCTTGCGTTTCTCGGTGGGGTCTTCTGTCTTGTCCTGACCGCTCTCGCTTTCTGCCATGCTCAGCGCGCCCTCGCCAGTTCACGCAGCCATTGCAGCGCTTCGCTGGCCAATGCCTGATAGTGGGACAGCACATCGGCCAGACCCACCCAGAAAATGAGCATGCCCAGGACCAGGGTCAACGGGAGGCCAATGGAGAAGATGTTCAACTGTGGCGCGGCTCGGGTCATCACGCCAAAGGCGATGTTCACCACCAGCAAGGCGGCGACGACCGGCAGGATCAGCAGCAGGCCGGCCGCAAACATCCAACCCACTCGCCCGACCAGTTCCCAGAACTGGTTGACCACCAGCGCATTGCCCACCGGCAAGGTGGTAAAGCTTTCGGTCAGTACTTCGAACACCACCAGGTGGCCGTTCATCAACAGGAACAGCACGCTTACCAGCATGGTCATGAACTGGCTGATCACCGTGACGTTCACGCCGTTGGCGGGGTCGACCATCGAGGCGAAGGCCATACCCATCTGCACCGCGACGATCTGCCCGGCAATCACGAAAGCCTGGAACAGCAACTGCAGGGCCAGGCCGAACAGCGTTCCGACGATGATCTGTTCGCCACACAGCAACAGGCCTCGCAGGCTCAGCGGGTCGAATTCGGGCAGCGGCGGCAGCGCCGGCACGATCACCACGGTAATGGCCACCGCCACGTACAGGCGCACCCGCGCCGGCAGCATGCGAGTGCCAAAGATCGGCATGGTCATCAGCACCGCAGTCACCCTGAACAACGGCAGGATGAAGGTGGCGACCCAGGTGCCGATCTGCGCGTCGGTCAGCTCCAGCATGTCAGCGTCAACCGATGAGCTGCGGGATGTTGGTGTAGAGGGTGGTGATGTACTCCATGAACTTCTGTACCAGCCATGGCCCGGCAACGATCAGCGTAATCAGCATTACCAGCAGGCGCGGCAAAAAGCTCAGGGTCTGTTCGTTGATCTGCGTGGCGGCCTGGAACATCGCCACCACCAGGCCCACCAGCAGGCTCGGCACCACCAGCACAGCGACCATCAGGGTGGTCAGCCACAGGGCGTCACGGAACAGGTCGACGGCTACTTCGGGTGTCATCGGCGGCTCTCCTTGACGGCGTCAGACGCCGCCGAAACTGCTGGCCAGGGTGCCCATGATCAGCGCCCAGCCATCCACCAGCACGAACAACATGATCTTGAACGGCAGCGAGATGATCAGCGGCGACAACATCATCATACCCATGGCCATCAGCACACTGGCCACGACCATGTCGATGATCAGGAACGGGATGAAGATCATGAAGCCGATCTGAAACGCGGTTTTCAGCTCGGAGGTAACGAATGCCGGCACCAGAATCGTCAGCGGGACCTGATCGGGGCCGGCGATGTCGGTGCGCTTGGACAGGCGCATGAACAAGTCCAGGTCGCTTTGCCGGGTTTGCGCCAGCATGAAGTCCTTGAGCGGCACCTGGGCCTTGTCGATGGCCTGCTGGGCAGTCATCTGCTCCTTGAGGTACGGCTGCAGGGCGTCCTGGTTCACCCGGTCGAACACCGGCGCCATGATGAACATGGTCAGAAACAGCGCCATGCCGGTCAGGATCTGGTTGGACGGCGTCTGCTGCAGGCCCAGGGCCTGACGCAGGATCGAGAACACGATGATGATGCGGGTAAAACTGGTCATCAGGATGACGAACGCCGGGATGAAGCTGAGCGCCGTCATGATCAGCAGAATCTGCAGGCTGACCGAATACTCCTGCTGCCCGTCCGCCCCGTTGGACAGGGTAATGGCCGGGATCGACAACGGGTCGGCGGCCAGGGCCAGCGGCGCAGCCAGCAGCAGCGCCAAAGTCAACAACATACGCAGCGGGCCGCTCATCACTTCTTGTCCTTAGGGTCCTTGCCCATCAGCTCCATCAACCGCTGGGCAAATTCCGGCGTTGCCTGACGTGCGCCAGCCGGCACTTCCACGGGTTCGGCCAGCACATGCAGCGCCTCGATGCTACCGGGGGTGTGGCCAATCAGGATCTGCTCCTTGCCCACCTGCACCAGCAGCAGGCGGTCACGCGGGCCGATGGCCCGGCTGCCGACGATCTCGATCACCTGCCCGCCCTTCACCGCCGTGCTCTGCATGCGCCGCAGCACCCAGGCCAGAAAGAAGATCAGGCCCACCACCAGCAGCAGACCGAAGACCATCTGCGCCAACTGACCGCCAAGGCTGCCAGGCGCCGTCGCCGGGGTTGCCGCCGGCGTGGCTGCAGCCAGACAGGCCTGGCTGGCCAGCAGCGCAGCGAACGCCGCAAAGGCGCGCATCGTGCCCTTCACTCAGCGCAGCTTCTTGATACGTTCGCTGGGGCTGATCACGTCGGTCAGGCGAATGCCGAACTTCTCGTTGACCACCACCACTTCGCCATGGGCAATCAGTGTGCCGTTGACCAGCACGTCCAGCGGCTCGCCGGCCAGGCGGTCAAGCTCGATCACCGAGCCCTGGTTGAGCTGCAGCAGGTTGCGGATGTTGATCTCGGTGCTGCCCACTTCCATGGAAATGTTCACCGGAATGTCCAGGATCACATCCAGGTTCGGGCCTTCGAGGCTGACGTTTTCGTTCGGCTTCGGCGAGCTGGCGAACTCTTCCATCGGCATGCGGCCGGGGCCCCCGCTGCTGCCGGTGTCACCGCCCAGCAGCGCATCGATGTCGGCCTGCCCCGCCGAGCCGGTCTCTTCAAGGGCCGCAGCCCACTCATCGGCCAGCGCCTGGTCCTCTGCGGAGGTGATCTCGTTTTCGTTAGCCATGGTTTCCTCTACAGGCATTCAATTCGTTATGAGCGACCGGCACGCCGTCAGCGGCGTTCGATCGGGTCGATGATCTGCAGGGCCAGGTTGCCCTTGTGCGAACCCAGGCGCGCCTTGAACGACGGCACGCCGTTGGCACGCAGCACCAGGTGCTCGGGCAGTTCCACCGGGATCACGTCGCCAGGCTGCATGTGCAGAATGTCGCGCAGTTTCAGCTGGCGGCGGGCGACCGTGGCGGTCAGGGGCACGGCCACATCCAGCACGTCCTCGCGCAGGGCCTTGACCCAGCGCTCGTCCTGGTCGTCCAGGTCGGACTGGAAACCGGCATCGAGCATTTCCCGCACCGGCTCGATCATCGAGTACGGCATGGTCACGTGCAGGTCGCCGCCACCGCCGTCCAGCTCGATGTGGAAGGTGGACACCACCACAGCCTCGCTGGGCCCGACAATGTTGGCCATGGCCGGGTTGACTTCGGAGTTCATGTACTCGAAGGTGACCGGCATGATCGCCTGCCAGGCTTCCTTGAGGTCGACGAAGCACTGGTCCAGCACCATGCGCACCACGCGCAGTTCGGTAGGGGTGAATTCGCGGCCTTCGATCTTGGCGTGGCGGCCATCGCCACCGAAGAAGTTGTCTACCAGCTTGAACACCAGCTTGGCATCGAGGATGAACAGCGAGGTGCCGCGCAGCGGCTTGATCTTCACCAGGTTGAGGCTGGTCGGCACGTACAGCGAGTGCACGTATTCGCCGAACTTCATCACCTGCACACCGCCCACGGCCACGTCGGCAGAACGGCGCAGCAGGTTGAACATGCTGATACGGGTGTAACGGGCGAAGCGCTCGTTGATCATTTCAAGGGTCGGCATGCGACCCCGTACGATACGGTCCTGGCTGGTCAGGTCGTAGCTTTTGATACTGCCAGGCTCGGATGCGCTTTCGGTCTGCACCAGCCCGTCGTCGACGCCGTGCAACAGGGCATCGATTTCATCCTGGGACAGCAGGTCCTGTACGGCCATTGCGGACTCCTACTGCAATACGAAATTGGTGAACAGCAACTGGTCGATGACCGGCTTGCCGACTTCCTTCTGCGCCACTTCCTGGACCACTGCGGTAGCCTTCTGACGCAACATCTCCTGCCCGACCGGGCTGCTGGCCAGGGTGTCGAAACCCTGCCCGGAGAACATCATCACCAGGTTGTTGCGGATCACCGGCATGTGCACCTTCAGGGCATCCAGGTCAGCCTGGTTACGCGCCTGCATCGTGATGCTCAGTTGCATGTAGCGCTGGCGGCCGTTCTGGTTGAAATTCACCACGAATGCCGGGGTCAGCGCCTCGTAGATCGCCGCAGGCTTGACGTTGCCGGCGGCAGGCTCGGCGGCCGGGGCCGACTCGCTCTTGTGCATGATGAACCAGGTAGCGCCCACCGAAAGGCCGATCGCCAGCAACAGGCCTACGACCGCCAGCAGGATCAGCTTGAGTTTGCCTTTAGTGGCGGGGTCTTTGACTGCTTCGCTCTTCGCCATGCCAATAATCCGTCGTCCATCGGGGGTTCAAAGGTGGATGGCTTGGCTTGAGCAAGTGTTATGCCAGAATTCGGCTTCAGGGATTTTACGGCGGTGAGATCGAGCGCCGCGCGGGCGGCGCTCGATCTAAGTAGGCGCCACCCCCCCCAGCCATGCATCACGCGTAGTAATCAACCGCACTGTCGCCGATAACCACTTGCTGTTCCACAGGTCGGGCGCTTTCGACTGGCTCGGCCCCACCCTGCTCCGCCTGCCGTGCCGCCACCCCGGACAGGTTGCTGCCCTGCGCCTGCCCCTGCTGCTGTTGCTGCCCGCGCGACTGGTCGGCCACGTTGACATCTGGCTGCGCCAGCCCCTGCTGGGCGAACAGTTCGCGCAAGCGGTGCACCTGGCTGTCGAGTGCATCACGCACACCGGCGTGGCCGCTGATGAAGGTGACTTGGGTCGATTGGTCCGTCGCAACATTGACGCGAATATCCAAACGGCCCAGCTCGGCCGGCTCCAGCTGGATATCCGCCGACTTGAGGTTCTGGCTGGACAAGTACATGACCCGGTTGACCAAGCTCTCGGCCCAGGCGCCCTGGTTCATCGGCAATGGCTGGTGCAGCGGGCCGGCATTGGCCGGTACGGCGTTGGCGGTCTTGGCCGTGGCAGCCTGGGTCAGGCTGGCCAGGCGGTTGGCAAAATCATCGATGCGGGTGTCGCTATCGGCGCTCTTGGTGTCTTTCAGGCCATCTTCAAGCAGGGCACCAAAAGCCTTGTCACCCGACTCACCCGCTTCACCCTCGGCATGCTCCACCAGGTTCGCCAAGGTATTGACGGTTGCCTGCCCATCTTCGCCCTGGGCGCGGGACGGGTCCAGGGCATGCGCCGAGGTAGCGCCTTTGGCCTGGGCGCTGTGCTCCAGCGCCAGGCGCAAGGTTGGCAGGTTGGCCAACGGGTCGGCATCGGGGTCGAAGGCTTCTTCGGCAGATGGCGCTTCGGGCAGTGCCGCAGCCTGCGCCGTGGCCGCCTGCAGCACCGGCGCGACAGCCTCGGCCTGCGCCTGGATCAGTTGGGCGCCAGGCTGGGCGTCGGTGACCTGGCCGGCCACCAGGCTGGCATCACGCAGCCCGGTATCGGCCTGGGCAGCGTCATCAGCTGGCAACTTGTTGCCGTCATCGGCAACCGCAGTTTTCTCGGCGGGCTCTTTCTTGCCCCCCGCTGCCGCCTCAGGTTTGTCCTTGGGTTGGGCCGGGGCGACCTTGTCATTTTGCCCAGCGGCCTTGTCACGCCCCTGCCTGGCCATCACCTGGCCAAAGCCGTCACCCTTGTCACCCAACGCCTGCAGCGGTTTATCCGCCTGCGCGGTGGCCGAACGCGAGGTGCTTTTAATGGCGTTGGCTTGCAACAAAGGGTTGGGTGCGACAGGCATTGAGCGGTCTCCGCGCCAGGAACAGTAAAATCATCCAGCCAGAGAAAAGCAAGACTCGCGCCAACTCACGCATCAGCCTGCAGAAATACGCTGCTGCTCATCACGGTAGAAGCGCTGCACCACGCCATATTCCAGATCGATACGGTTGATCAGGTCTTCGATACCATACAGTGGACGCTGCCGGGCGCGGTCTTCCAGTTGCTGACACAAGCGAGCCAGGGCCACTGCGCCCATGTTGCTGCTGCTGCCCTTGAAACTGTGGGCGGCAGCACCGAGCTCTTCGGCGCTTTTGGCCGCGTGCAACTGGCTCAAGCGCCGCTCGGAATCGTCGAGAAAGGTCTTCACCAACTGCAGGAAGCCATCTTCCATGACTTCACGCAGGTCACTGAGGACCTTGTGGTCAATATGCATGTCAGTCACTTGCTCACTCCTTGATCAAGCCAGATTATGCCCGAGCCAACCTGTGGCTCACCATATGAACTCCACATGCGCGCGACGCCCGTCCTCGCTCCAGCGGGCGTTGCTGGCCAGCCGCTGGACCAGGTTCAGGCCACGCCCGCTCAGGCCTTGCGCCAGCGAAGGCCGCGACAGCACACGCTGCACGTCGAACCCGGCCCCGCTGTCGAGCACCTCAACTATCAGACGCCCGCCATCGGCGTGCGGTTCAACCGTAAAGTCGATGCGCACGAACCCGTCGGTCAACGCACCCAGACGCCGGGCGCGCTCCTGGTAATAGTCGGCAAACCCCTGCCCATCGCGCTTGAGCCGCGAATCCAGGCCCAGCACCCCATGTTCCAGCGCATTGGAATACAGTTCGCTGAGCACTGCGTGCAGGCTGCCGGTGCGTGCGCGCAGGCCGTGAATTTCCTGCAACAACTGCACCAGGTACGGCACCGGATTGAAGCGCTTGAGGCTTTCGCCCCGCACCTCGAACCCCAGCGACCAGTCCAGCGGGCTGGAGCGGCCGCTATCAGAGTAGATGATCGGCGCCGGCACCCGCTCCTCAGCGCTGAACATGCGAATGTCGCACAGGCTGATATCGTCCCGCGGGCGCCCGCCAAAGCGCTTCAATGCCTGCATCACCTCATCGAACAGCCGCTCCGGGTCGCGATTGTCGGCCAGCACCGTACGCAGGCGCCGGACGCCGAATAACCGCTCCTGGTCATCGGCGGTATCCAGCACGCCGTCCGACAATAATAACAGCCGCTCACCCGGCGCCAATGGCAACACTTCGGTGCTGTCATCGAAACGCTCCGCAGCCAGGATGCCCAGTGGGAGGTGCCGCGACCTCAGCGATGATAGCACCTGGCCATCAATCGACAAGTGATAACCATCGGGCATGCCCCCATTCCACACCTCTACTGCGCCACGCTGCAAGCTGAGGTCGAGCAGCAGCGCACAGCAGAACATGTCCACTGGCAGGATGCGTTTGAGCTTGGCGTTCATCTCGCGCAGGATCTGCGCCATGCCGTAGCCCTTGGCAGTCATGCCGTAGAACACCTCTGCCAGTGGCATGGCCCCCACCGCCGCCGGCAGGCCGTGGCCGGTGAAATCGCCGAGCAGCACGCGCATGTCACCGGCCGGCGTGAACGCGGCCAGCATCAGGTCGCCATTGAACAGCGCATAGGGCGATTGCAGGTAGCGGATGTTGGGGGCAGACAGGCATCCGGAGTGAGCCACCTTGTCGAACACCGCCTTGGCCACCCGCTGCTCGTTGAGCAGGTGGTGGTGGTGCCGGGAGATCTGGTCGCGCTGCTCCAGCACGGTAGCCTGCAGCCGGCGCAGGCGGTCCATGGCGCGAATCTTGGCGCCGAGGATCACCGCACTGTAAGGCTTGGCCATGAAATCATCGCCCCCGGCCTCCAGGCAACGCACCAGGCCCTCTTCTTCATTCAGCGACGTCAGGAAAATGATCGGCACCAGCGCCTCGCCGGCCAGGGCCTTGATCTGCCGCGCCGCCTCAAAGCCATCCATCACCGGCATCAGTGCATCCAGCAGCACCAGCTGCGGGCGCCGCTCGACGAACAGCGCCACCGCCTGCTCGCCATTTTCTGCGGTGACTACCTGATGGCCCTGGCGTCGCACGATCTGCGCCAACAGCAGTCGGTCGGCGGCTCCGTCTTCGGCGACCAGCACTGTCAACGCCTGTTCGGCGGGCATGTCGACGCTCAACTGATGTCGAAGAGTTTTTCGAAATTGGAGATCGCAAGGATCTTGCGCACATCAGAGCTGGCATGCACCACGCGCACGTCCGACTCATCGCCGCCCGCGTGGTCCCTGAGCAACAGCAGCATGCCGAGCGCGGAACTGTCGAGGTAGGTGGTGTCTTTCAGGTCAACGATCACCGAATCGGGCCGGTACGGCTGGCGTTCGTAGGCGTCACGAAATTCCTGATGCTTGCCGAAATCGAAGCGCCCCTTGATCTTGATTGTCAGCTTTTTCCCTTCCTGCGAAAAATCAGTCTCGACTGCCATGCTAGCGATTCCTTCGATGATGGCGAATGCAACTCCAGTAAGGTTTAGCAGGCGATGGCATGGGTCGCAAGAACGCGCCCCCTGTAGGAGCGGCCTTGTGCCGCGAAAGGGGCGCGTAGCGGCCCCAGATTTTCAGCTTCGCAGCAGATATCGCCGGGGCCGCTCTGCGGCCCTTTCGCGGCACAAGGCCGCTCCTACAAGGCACAGCGCAAGGCTTTGGCTAAAGGATTTGGCGGGGCAGGCGCTGCGACAGTTCGTCCAGCAACCGCTGCTCACGCTTGTCTTCGGCGCGCCGGGCTTCGTCCATGTAGCGCTGCACCAGCTTGCGCAACCCCTCTACCCGGGCATAGGCCTGCTGCCAAATGCCACGGGCATTGTTGAGGTTGTTCTGGTGCCAGACCAGGCTCTGACGCTGCTGGGTCATGGCCGTTTCAAGCTGCCCCAGAAAACGCTGGTAGTTGACCAGCCAGCTGCCATTTACCCCCTGCCCGCCACGGTTGATCCACTGCAGCTGGTAATCCTCACGAAAACGCTCCAGTTCGGCCAGCTTGGCCTGAGCCGTGGCCACTTGCTGCTGGAAATGCCCCAGGCGCTGGGCGGCCTTGCGCTCGGCCTCTTCGGCCATGCCCACCACCGGCGTCAGGCGCGCCGCGCGCCCAGGCAGGGCCATGCCCTATCAGCCTGCCGGGGGCGTGAAGATCGCCCCCAACTGTTCGCGGCTCTGCGCCATGCCCACATTCTCCTGCAGGCCTTGGCGCAGAAAATCCACAAGCCTGGATTGCAAGGCAATGGCCAGGTCGGTTTCCGGGTCGCCGCCGGCCACGTAGGCGCCCACGCTGATCAGGTCGCGGCTTTGCGACAGGCGCGACCACAGTTGCTTGAACTTTTGCGCCTGGCGCAAGTGGTCGGCGTCGACCACCTGGGGCATCACCCGGCTGATCGAGGCTTCGATGTCGATCGCTGGGTAATGGCCCTCTTCGGCCAACCGGCGCGACAGCACGAAGTGGCCGTCGAGTACACCGCGCGCCGAGTCGGCGATGGGGTCTTGCTGGTCATCACCTTCGGACAATACGGTGTAGAACGCGGTAATCGAGCCACCGCCCGGCTCGCCATTGCCCGCCCGCTCCACCAGCTTGGGCAGCTTGGCAAATACCGACGGCGGGTAACCACGGGTGGCCGGCGGCTCACCGATGGCCAGGGCAATTTCCCGCTGGGCCTGGGCGAAACGGGTGAGCGAGTCCATCAACAACAGCACGTTCTTGCCTTTGTCACGGAAGTACTCGGCAATGCGCGTGCAATACATGGCAGCACGCAGGCGCATCAGCGGCGCATCGTCGGCAGGTGAAGCCACCACCACCGAGCGCTTGAGGCCCTCCTCACCCAGAATGTGCTCGATGAATTCCTTCACCTCGCGGCCCCGTTCGCCGATCAGGCCAACCACGATGATTTCGGCTTCGGTAAAGCGGGTCATCATGCCCAGCAACACCGACTTACCCACGCCGGTACCGGCGAACAGGCCCAGGCGCTGGCCGCGACCGACGGTCAGCAGGCCATTGATACTGCGGATGCCCACGTCCAGCGGCTTGCTGATGGGGTCACGGTTGAGCGGGTTGATCACCGGCCCATCCATCGGCACCCAGTCCTCGGCCTTCATCCCGCCCTTGCCATCCAGCGCACGGCCGGCGCCATCCAGCACCCGACCGAGCATGCTCATGCCCATGGGCAATCGGCCGCCGTCGTCCAGCGGCACCACCCGGGCGCCGGGGGCGATACCGACAATGCTGCCGACCGGCATGAGGAACACCTTGGGCCCGGCAAACCCCATGACTTCGGCTTCCACCTGGACCGGGTGATAGCTGTCGTCGTTGATTACCAGGCAGCGGCTACCCACGGCGGCGCGCAGGCCTTCGGCCTCCAGGGTGAGCCCGACCATGCGCAGCAGGCGGCCTTCGACGATGGGTTGGGTCGGCAGCGCGATGGCCTCGGCATAACTGCCCAGGCGCTTGCCGAAGCTGGTGCGCTTAAGGTGCATCAGGGCTTTCCACCGAACGCTCGACGGGGGCGTCCAGGTCTACCGACATGTCTGGCGCCGCCGGGTGCAGAGAATGATCGTGCAACTGGTCGAACAGCTGCGCCACGGTTTTCTCGATGCGCGTTTCCATGGTTGCATCAATGCGGCTATGGGCAGTCTCGATACGGCAGCCCCCCGGTAGCAGTGCGCTGTCTTCCAGCAACCGCCAGTTTTCCTCATGGCGTTCGCGCAGGGCCTTGACCAGCTCGAAGTCCTGCGGGTTGAGGTGAATGCGGATATTGTCCGCCCCCATGGGCAGCAGCTTCAGTGCTTCGCGCAGCACCTGGGTGATCTGGCTGGAGTCGTTGCGCAATTCGCGGCCAATCACCTGGCGGGTCATGTGCGCCACCAGGTGAACGAGGGTTTTCTCGATCTGCGTGTCTTGCTCGGCGATCGGGTCCATCAGGTGGGTCATCAGTTGCTCGAGGCTGTCGAGCTTGGCCTTCAGGGCCGCTTCGGCCTCTTGGCGGACCTTGAGCTGAGTGCTGTGAAAGCCCTCTCGCTCGCCGGTGGCGAAACCTTCGTTGTAGGCTTCCTGGCGGATCGCCTCGAGCTCTTCCAGGGTGAGTGGCTGGACTTCTTCCAGCGGCACTTCCTCGATTTCTTCCTCGACCGCCTCGGGTTCCGGCTCAGGCTCGGGTACGGGCTCTGGCTCCGGGTCGAAGCTGGGCAGCGTCCACACGTCCACGCCCTCGAGGTCGCGGGCGCGGATCAGGTCGCTGGGGTGATGTTCTTTGCTGGACATGTTTTCAGGTACTCACAACCCTGTTCAAAGGGATACAGGTCTGGCCCCTGTGGGAGCGGGCTTGTCCCGCGAAGCAGGCGCCGCGGTGCATGGCACCGGCGTTGCCGGTGTTCGCGGGGCAAGCCCGCTCCTACACAGAACCCTCAAGGCCCGCCGCTAGTGACTCAGATCATTTCCTCGGCACCCTTGCCGCCGAGCACGATCTCGCCGGCCTCGGCCATGCGGCGGGCGATGGTGAGGATTTCCTTCTGCGCCGTTTCCACGTCGCTGACCCGCACCGGCCCTTTGGCCTCCAGGTCGTCGCGCAGCAGTTCCGAGGCACGTTTGGACATGTTCTTGAAAATCTTGTCCTTGACCCGCTCGTCGGCGCCCTTGAGCGACACCACCAACACGTCGGACGACACTTCGCGCAGCAGCGCCTGGATACCCCGGTCGTCGACGTCGGCCAGGTTGTTGAAGACGAACATCAGGTCTTCGATCTGCTCCGACAGGTCGCTGTCGACTTCGCGGATCGCATCCATCAGTGCACCTTCCACGGAGCTGTCGAGGAAGTTCATGATGTCGGCAGCGCGCTTGATACCGCCCAAGGTGGTGCGCGCGGCGTTGGAGTTGCCCGAGAACTGCTTCTCCAGAATCTGGTTCAGCTCTTTGAGCGCCGCCGGCTGCACGGTGTTCAGCGACGACACGCGCAGGACGATGTCCAGCCGCACCTTGTGGTCGAAGTTGCTCAGCACTTCACCCGCCTGGTCAGGGTCGAGGTAAGCGACCACGATGGCCTGGATCTGCGGGTGCTCGTAGCGGATCACGTCGGCAACGGCGCGCGGCTCCATCCACTTCAGGCTGTCCAGGCCGCTGGTGTTGCCACCCAGCAGGATGCGGTCGACCAGGCCGTTGGCCTTGTCCTCGCCCAGCGCCTGGTTGAGCATCTTGCGGATATAGGCATCGGACCCCACGCCCAGGCTGGTCTGGTCGCCGACAATGTCGACGAACTCGCTCATCACCTGCTCCACCTGGTCACGGTGCACATTACCCATCTGCGCCATGGCCACACCCACCCGCTGCACTTCCTTGGGGCCCATGTGCCGCAGTACCTGGGCCGCATCGGTCTCGCCCAGCGAGAGCAACAGGATTGCCGCTTTGTCGACGCGGCTCAGCTTGGCGGTAACGGCTCGGTTATCACTCATCGGCGTTGATCCAGTCTTTGACGACCTGGGCTACACGGCCCGGGTCTTCGGCCACCAGGCCTTTGATTGCGTTGAGCTGTGCCTCGTAACCCTCGCTCGGGCTAGGCAGCAGAATGCTTGTCGGGCCACCCAGGCTGACGCGGTCGTTGGCCAGTTCGCCATCCAACCCCACCATGCCGCCCAGCTCCATGTCGCTATCGGAAGCCGCCTGCTTGCCGCCCCCTGTGATGTTGTTAAGCACCGGCCGCAGCACGCCGAACACCAGCACCAGAATGAACACCACGCCCAGCACTTGCTTGACGATGTCCCAGAACCACGGCTGCTGGTAGAAGGCGATATCGGCGATTTCTTCGCCACGGTCGGCGGCAAATGGCACGTTGATCACCGTCACGCTGTCACCACGGCTGGCGTCGAAGCCGACCGCGTCCTGCACCAGGCGAGTGAAGCGCGCCAGGTCTTCGGCAGCCCACGGCGCACGGCTGGTGTTGCCGGTGGCCGGGTCGATCTTGACCTGGTCGTCCACGACCACCGCCACCGACAGGCGGGTCATGCGCCCCTGCTGCTGACGGGTGTGGCTGATGGAGCGGTCCAGCTCGAAGTTCTTGGTGCTTTGCTGGCGTTTGTCCGACGGGTACGGCGCGAGCATCGGCTGACCGGTGGCCGGGTCCATGACCTGCTGGCCGTTGGCATCCACCAGCGGCTGGCCAGGCTGAATGGCGGCGGCCGGGGTAGCGGCGCCACCGGTGGTTTGCGGTGCCGAAGCGGCGCCTGGCGGCTGGTTGCTCAGCGCACCAGGCACGCCTTGCGGGCCTTGGCTGCTGGCACGTTGCTCTTCAACCGACTGCTCGCTGCGCAATGCTGGCTGATCGGGGTTGAACTGCTCGGCGGTCGACTCGACGGCACTGAAGTCCAGGTCGGCAGACACTTCGGCCTTGTAGCGGTCATTGCCCAGCACGGGCTGCAGGATGTTGCGCACGCGCTGGGTGAGCATGCTTTCCATGCGGCGGCTGTAGTCGTACTGCTTGCCGGCTTCGGTCAGGGCAGAGTCCTGCAACTGCTCGGACAGCAAGTTACCCTTCTGGTCGACCACGGTGACCTGGGATTTATCCAGCTCCGGCACACTGGTCGCCACCAGGTTGACGATGGCCAACACCTGACCGGCCTCCAGGGCACGGCCCGGGTACAGCTCGACCAGCACCGAGGCGCTGGGCTTGCGATCGTCACGCACGAACACCGAGCTTTTCGGGATGGCCAGGTGCACGCGCGCGGCCTTCACGTTGTTCAGGCTGGAAACGGTACGCGCCAGCTCGCCTTCCAGGCTGCGGCGGTAGCGCGTGGCCTCCATGAACTGGCTGGTGCCCAGGCCTTGCTCCTTGTCGAGCAGTTCGAAGCCAACATTGCCATCGCTGGGCGCTACGCCGGCAGCCGCCAGTTTCAGGCGCGCACGGGAGAGGTCGTCGGCCTTGACCAGCAGAGCACCGGAGTTGGGCTCAACGTTATAAGGGATATCAGCGGCACCCAGGGTGTCCATGACCTGCTTGGTGTCCATGCCCGACAGGCTGCCGTACAGCGGACGGTAATCGGGTTGTTGCGACCACAGCACCACGGCAAAGCCGATCGCCACGCTGGCCGCCAGGCCGACCATGAGGCCGACCTGGCGCAGCATGGGCATCTGCGCGATGTTTTCCAGGAACGACATACCTGGCAGCGGGCGCTTGGCCGCTGCCGGGCCCGTCTTGGCGGGGGCGTTGTCGACGACTGCTTCAGCCATGGTTTACGTCCGTCCTCAAACCGGCATCTGCATGATGTCCTGATACGCCTGGACCAGCTTGTTGCGTACCTGGGTCATGGCCTGCATCGACACGCTGGCCTTTTGCGAAGCGATCATCACGTCAGTCAGGTCGACGCCGCTCTTGCCGATCTCGAAGGCATTGGCCAGTTGGGTCGATGCCTGCTGCGTCTCATGCACCTTGCCGATGGCCTGGCCAAGCATGTCGGCAAAGGTACTCTGCCCCGGTGCCAGCTCGGGGGCTGCGGTGACCTTTGGCAGCGACATGGCATCGGCCTGCATGGCCCGCATGTCCAGCATCAGACGATTGAATTCAACACCTTGGCTCATGACCCTTCTCTCTCCTGCGGCCGCATTTTTTTGACACTCATGCGGCGAATAGCCTACGTAAAGCAACAAAGGTGCCAGCCTTGGCAATCACCTTCACGGGTTGGTGCGGCCCCTGTGGGAGCGGGCGAGCCCGCGAACACCGGCGCAGCCGGTGCCAGCCACCGCGTGGGGTTCTTCGCGGGCATGCCCGCTCCCACAGGGTGGTATCCATTCACAGCGGGGCGCAGTGTCAGCCGAACAGGCTGGCCTCGACGTCGAACCCGGCATCGCGCATCTGCGCCAGCTTGTAGCGCAAGGTGCGTGGGCTGATGCCCAGCCGTTCGGCCGCCTCTTTGCGCCGACCGCGCTCGGCGCGCAGGGTGTCGATGATCATCTGGTACTCATGGCGACGCATGTCATCGCCCAGCCCGCTGGCCTCGACTGACACTCCAGGTGATGGCTCTGTGCCAGCTGACAATGGAATGGCGCCTGCCAGACAGAAATCCGCCGCCTCGATCACCCCGCCCTGCTGCAGGATCAGCGCCCGCTGAAGCGCGTTGTCGAGTTCGCGCACGTTGCCCGGCCAGGCATAGGCCTGCAGGCAAGCCCGGGCCTGCGGCGACAGGCGCACCGGGGCGTGTTTCATCTTGGCCGCGTGGCGCGCCAGCAGGCGCTCGGCCAGTTGCAAGATATCGCCCGGGCGCTCACGCAATGGGCACCAGGCCAGGGGGAACACTGACAGGCGGTAGTACAGGTCTTCACGGAAGCGCCCGGCGGCCACTTCGCCAGCAAGGTCGCGGTTGGTCGTGGCCAGCACACGGATGTCCAGGCTGATCGGCTTGCGCCCGCCGACCCGCTCCACCTCGCGCTCCTGCAACACGCGCAGCAGCTTGGCCTGCAAGGCCATTGGCATTTCCGAAATCTCGTCGAGCAACAAGGTGCCCCCTTCGGCCTGCTCGAACTTGCCGGCCTGGGCAGCGATAGCACCGGTGAAGGCACCCTTTTCATGGCCAAACAAGGTGGCTTCGAGCATGTTGTCGGGGATGGCCGCGCAGTTGATTGCCACGAAGGGCTGCGTTGCCCGCTGCGATTGCTGGTGGATGTAACGTGCAAGCACTTCCTTGCCGGTGCCGGATTCCCCGGAAATCAGCACAGTCGAATCACTGCGCGCCACGCGCGCGGCCAGCTCCAGCAACTGGCGGCTGGCCGGCTCGCAGGCCACCGGGCCTTCTTCGGCGACCACCCGCCCCGCGGCATGCCGCTCGACCAGGCTGAGCAGCGCCTTGGGCTCGAACGGCTTGACCAGATAGTCGGCAGCCCCCTGGCGCATGGCCTCGACGGCACGCTCGACGGCGGCGTGCGCCGTCATCAACAGCACCGGCAACTGGGGCTGCTGACGGCGCAACTGGCTCAGCAACTGGTGCCCGTCCATACCGGGCATGTTCACATCGCTGACCACCAGGCTGAAAGCATCATCCAGCACCGCCTCCAGCGCTTCCTCAGCACTGCCCACCGCCTGGTAGGCGAAACCGCCGATTTCCAGGGTATCGCCCAGCGCCTGGCGCAATACGCGGTCGTCCTCGACCAGCAGCACCTTGATTGCCATTACACCCCCTCCGCCAATTGCCCGTCGATCAACGGCAGCTCTACCCGCACGCAGGTGCCACGGCCCACTTTCGAGCGCAGATGCAAACGGCCCTGATGGGCACGCACCACAGCCTGGACCACCGCCAGGCCAAGGCCGGTGCCAGTGGCTTTGGTAGTCAGGAACGGCTCACCCAGACGCGCCAACAACCCGGCGTCGATACCACTGCCCGCATCACTTACGCACAGCTGCAAGGTGCGCTCGCGGCGGAACAGGTGCACCTTCAACCGCGCCGGGCTGTCGCTGGCCTGCAGGGCATTCTCGATCAGGTTGAGCAAGGCACCGACCAAGGTATCGCGATTGCACAACAGCTCACCCAGATGGCTGTCGCACTGCCAGCGCACAGCGTGCCCCTGCACATGGGCCTGGGCCGCCTGCTGCAGGGCCTGGAAAAGGGCTTTTGGGGTAACCCGGTCACCCAGCGGCAACTCGCCACGGGCGAACACCAGCATGTCGCGCACCTGATGCTCCAGCTCGTGCAGGCGCTCCTTCAAGGTACCGGCGAAACGCTGGCGGGTTTCCGCGCTCAACGCTTGCTCGCTATCGGCCAGGTGGCTGGCATAGAGCATGGCTGCCGACAGCGGCGTGCGAATCTGGTGGGCCAGCGAGGCGACCATCCGCCCCAGCGATGACAGGCGCTCGTGGCGGGCCAGTTGGTCTTGCAGGCGACGGGTTTCAGTCAGGTCGTTGAGCAGCACGAGTTGGCCGGGTTCGGCATCCAGCGACCGGGTGGAGATCGACAGGCGGCGGCCATCGCGCAGCGAGATTTCATGGCCGTCGTCCTTGCGCGGCGCAAAGCTGCGGGCGATTACCTGGCGCCACAATTCGCCGATCAGCGGCTCGCCGAGCAGTTCGCAGGCAGCCGGGTTGGCTTCACGTACAAGGCCATGACCATCGATCACGATTACCCCGCCAGGCAGCAGGTCCAGCAGGTTCTGCAGGCGGTTGGCCAGGCGTTCCTTTTCGCTGAGTTCTTCGATGCGCTGCGCACTGACCACCGCCAGCTCGCCTTTCAGCTCACTGACCCGGGCTTCGAGCAGGCTGTAGGACTGGCTGAGTTGGCTGGACACCTGGTTGAACAGGGCGAAGGCGTGCTCGATACCCTGGTGGCTGTCCTGCTCGATCGGGGCATGCCCCTGCTGATTGGGGGCTCGGGTTACGTGGGCGGCCTGGGGCATCGTGCTCTCTCGCGTGGCTGACCGTCATAAAAACGGTGTGTTGCCAGCGGTGTAGCAATAGCCGTGCCGGAGATGGGGGATTGGGGGATTGGGGGGACTGCGTCAGGGCTGAGAAGCGTTCGTCTTGAGTTTTGTTGCGCCTGGAAGATCGAGCGCCGCCCGCGCGGCGCATCGCGAGCTGCGCTCGCTCCTACGTTTGTTTCGGGCCAATTATTCCTGGGGGATTTGCGCGCGTAGGTTTTGGTGTACGGCACGATATCGCGTCGTATGAACCCGGCGGTCGCGCGCGCCTGTCACAAGCGTTACTGGCCCGAAACAAACGTAGGAGCGAGCGCAGCTCGCGATGCGCCGCGCGGGCGGCGCTCGATTTGCGCCCAACCGCAAAACCCAAGGCGAACACCCCGCCCAAACATCAATCCTCTGCCTGGTCCTCACCGCCTTGGCGGCTCATGCCGTACTTGCGCATCTTCTCGACCAGGGTGGTACGGCGAATACGCAAACGTTCAGCCGCGCGTGCAACGACACCGCTGGCATCGTCCAGCGCCTGCTGGATCAGGCCTTGTTCCAGGCTACCGAGGTAGTCCTTCAAGTCCAGGCCTTCAGGTGGCAGCATCGCAGGGTTGCTGAAGTTTGGCGTGTGACCGTTGATGGCCACGCGCTCTTCCAGATCGCTGCGCAGGCTGTCGACCATCTGCTCGTCTTCGTCATCGACGTAGCGGAATTTTTTCGGCAGCTCGGACACGCCAATCACCCCGTACGGGTGCATGATCGCCATGCGCTCTACCAGGTTGGCCAGCTCGCGCACGTTCCCCGGCCAGCCGTGGCGGCACAGCGACATGATCGAGGCGGAGTTGAAGCGGATGGAACCGCGCTTCTCGTGCTCCATGCGTGAAATCAGTTCATTCATCAGCAACGGGATGTCTTCCACCCGCTCACGCAGCGGCGCCATCTCGATGGGGAACACATTCAGGCGGTAGTACAGGTCTTCACGGAAGGTGCCGTCCTCGATCATGGTCTCGAGGTTTTTGTGCGTTGCAGCAATGATGCGCACGTCAATGCTCTGGGTTTTATTGCTACCCACACGCTCGAAGGTACGCTCCTGCAGCACGCGCAGCAGCTTGACCTGCATCGGCAATGGCATGTCGCCGATTTCGTCTAGGAACAGGGTTCCGCCGTTGGCCAGCTCGAAACGCCCGGCACGGCTGGTGATTGCCCCGGTAAAGGCGCCCTTCTCGTGGCCGAACAGTTCGCTTTCCAGCAGCTCGGCCGGGATCGCGCCACAGTTCACTGGCACAAACGGCGCTTCGCGGCGCTTGGAGTGGTAGTGCAGGTTGCGCGCCACCACTTCCTTGCCGGTGCCCGACTCACCCAAAATCAGCACGCTGGCGTCGGTATCGGCCACTTGTTGCATCATCTGCCGCACGTGCTGGATGGCACGGCTGGTGCCGACCAGGCTGCGGAACAGGTTGGGTTCACGTTGGCGGCCGCGCTCGCGCGCCTGGTCGTACATCTCGCGATAGACCTGGGCACGGTGCAGCGAATCCAGCAACTGGCTGTAGCTTGGCGGCATTTCCAGGTTGGACAGCACCCGGCGGCGCAGGTCTTCCGGGAGCTCCGCAGAAGAAATTTCACCTAAAAGCAGCACCGGAAGGAACTCATCCCACCCAGCCACTGTCTTAACGAGCCCAAGGAGATTGCCCGGAGCATCTACGCTGCCGATGAGCACGCACAATATTTCACGGCTCGAAGACAACGACTCTACCGCGTGCTGCCAGTCATGGCTTGAGCAAGCGAGGTTTTCTTCCCCGAGGAAATTCAGCACCACCGCCAGATCGCGGCGGCGCGCGCTGTCGTCATCGATCAGCAGAATCTTGGTTTCACGCCACATGCAATAGCAACTTCCCTAGTCATATCGCCGCCCTGCAGGGGCATGCTCGACATCATTCCGACTGAATGGTCAGTGTTCGGACGTCTGGAATTCGAGAACAGACACTAGTTAAGTCAAAAAGGCCCGCACAGTCAAATTTATGGCGCCTTTTGTCAAGTCGTGCGCATCTTAACTGAACAGATGGTAAACCTTCGAAGCATTTTTCGCTTGGTTGATCTGCATCATCTCTTTGGCAATTGCCTGGCGTTCACCGGTTGTCACGTCGATCAGGTTGCGGTAGACCCCCAGCACCCCTTCCAGTTTCTCGCGCAGCAACGCCTGGTCCATCGCATGGGTTTCCAGCACCTCGTCAATGCAAGCGCGGCACGCCACATCCAGTTTGGCAATGGCATCCCAGTCACGCTCACCCAGGGCGCCAACCAGGGCTTCGCAGGTGTCATCGAGGCGTTGCAGTGCGGTCACGGTAATCTCCTTGCCGTCAGCTGGCAGGTTGGGCGTCGGCAATGCCATCCCAACCGCTTTTCACGGTAATCAGCAGCTGGGCAACTTCGTCGATAATGCCGGCATCATTGTCGACATTGGCCTGCATCAGGCGATTGGTCATATAGACATAGAGAGCGTCGAGCTTCTCTACCGACTCTGGGTTTTCGCTTTTTTCAGGTTGCAAGCCATCGCGCAGGCCGATGATGATGTCGATCGCCTTGCCGAGCATCAGGCCCTTTTCCGCAATGTCGCCGCGCGCCATGGCACCCTTGGCCTGGGCCATGCGATCAAGGCCACCTTCCATCAGCATCTGCACCAGGCGGTGCGGCGTGGCTTCGGAAATCTGGGCATGGGAATTGACCTTCTGGTACTGACGAAGGGCTCTCATGGGATTCATCTTGCGACCTCGTGACGGGCAGGCTTAAGGGGGAGATATTCCTTGTATCGGGCAGGTGCGGGAAAACTTTACCGGCCGCTGACAAGAAGCCCGGCATCATGCCCGGACTTCATGCAATGTTCACGCATCAATCGTCGCTGTTCGACTTGTTCAGCGCATTGAGCGTGCTGAGCACCGAGCTCTGCTGCTGGCGCAACTGGGTGACCAGGGTGTCCATGTTGTTGTACTTGTCCTGCAGGCTCTTCTGCAGGGCCTCCATACGGGCGTCCAGGGTGTCCTGCTCGGTCTTGAGCTTGGTCAGGCTTTCGCTCAGGACCTTGGAGCGCTCGGCGAGGGTACCGGTAGCGGCCTTGGCAAAAGGCTCGGTGACCTTTTGCAGGCGCGCCAGCAGGCCATCTTTGCCATTGAAGATACTGGTCAGGTCTGTGGCGTTGGTGGTAGCGGCCTTGTCCCACTTCTTGTCGTCCAGGCTCAGCGCACCGCCATCCTGGGCAGAAGTGACGCCAAAGGCCGCCAACGACTTCAAGGTACCGTTGCCCGATACCGCGTTGAGTTCTTCGCGAATGGAAGTCATCAGCGTGCGCATCGTGGCATCACCGGTCAACGCAGCTGCCGTCATGGTGCCATCGGCATTCTTGGTAACCTTGGTTTCTGCGTTCATGACAGTAAGTAAGGCATTGTATGTATCGATGAAACCCTTGAGGCCTGACTTTAACGTCGTGGAACTGGTGGTCAGCGAAAGGATGGTCGCTGTAGCTTCGCCACTTGTAGTGTTTGTCGGCGAAGTGCCGAGCAGCTTGATATTAAGACCACTGACGGCATCGTTGATGTCGTTGGTCTTGGACTTCATGGCAATGCCGTCCAAAGTGTACTCGGCGTCCGTCGGTTCATCGACAATGGTATAACCGGTATGGATGCCCGAATTACCCGAAAGGGTAATGTCAGAGCCCTCACCCATTTTGGTCGAAGTCACGATCAAGCGGGAACCATTGGCATCCGTCAGCACGTTGGCGCTCAGGCCCGCCACGCCGAACTGGCTGTTGATGCTATCGCGCACCTGCTGCAATGTTGCGCCAGCGGGCACACTCAAATCGAAGTCCTTGCCACTCTGACTGATTCTCAAGGTGGCGGGAACGGTGCCGCTATTGACGACCGAGCCCGCCCCGTTCGCATAAACCTTGGTCGAAACCTTCGACGCCGTCGCCAGCTTGTCAACAATCAACTTGAACGAACCGTTGGCAGCCCCCGTCCCCATGGTGACGGTCGCGACCTTCTCATCCGAAGACTTCAAGCTCAGACCACCGAAACTATTGCTGTCGGTCATGGTGGTCAGAGCGCCGCGAAAGGCATCCAGAGCCGCCTGAATCTTGCCGATAGAGGACAACGTGGTGGTTGCCTTCAGCGTTTGGGTATTGATCTGGGCCTGCTTCGGCGCCTTTTGCGCGGCCACCAGGGATTCGACGATCGCCTGGGTATCGATGCCCGAGCCAATACCGCTGACTGTTGTACCTGCCATCATTGCTCTCCTTGTTCAGTAGCTGCCGGATCCTTGGCGGAAAATTCCATCCAAGGGTCGACAGCAACAAAAATCATGCCAGCTTATGCCTGATAATCGAACAGCAGGCTGCTGGCTTCACTGAGGCTTTGCGCCAGTTTCAGCGCAAGTTCCGACGGAAGCTGCCGGATCACCTGGCCGGACTGGGTGGCAATCACCTTGACCACTACCTGACCGGTGGAATCATCAATGGAAAAGTCCAGCTGACGCTGGCTCGACTGGACGAAATCACGTATCTCGCCAACCGCCTTTTCCAAGTCTTCGCGCGAGTGCGGCTGTTTTTCGGGCGCTGTTGCTTCCTGCACTTTGGCAGGTGCAGCAGGGCTCCGGTCAGCTACTGGCGCCTGGGGTAACACAGACGGATACACCTGGCTCAGCTTGACACTCATGTCCATGTTTCGAACTCCTCATGTCAAAAACGGCAAAAGGGCACGTAAACGCGCCCTTTCACCCTTTACTCAGGCGCCTGAATTACTGGAGCAGTTTCAGGACCGAAGATGGCAGCTGGTTGGCCTGCGACAGGATTGCGGTGGAAGCCTGCTGCAGCGTCTGCTGCTTGGTCAGCTCGGCAGTTTCCGAAGCGAAATCCACGTCCTGCACGGTGGAGCGGGCAGCCGTAGAGTTCTTCTGAATGTTCTGCAGGTTGTCGACGGTGGTTTGCAGACGGTTCTGAGTAGCACCCAGGCCGGAACGAACGCTGTCGATGGAGCCGATGGCTTTGTCAATAACCGCCAGAGCGTTTTGGGCATTTGTAGCATCAGTAACATCAGTGCTAGCAATCGTGGCTTTTTTAGAAGTAGTTTCGGCACCAAATACATCCGAAACCCCATCACCAGTCAAAGAGTAACCTTTGGCAGAGTCAAGTGATACCGCACCATTCGCAATCAAATTTTCAGCAATTTCTATATCACCACTAAATTTGCCATCCGCACCTTTAGAGGCAACAGTAACAGCAGTAGTGTCACCGGCCATGCCGCTGAACGAGACGTTTTCACCGGTATCAGACTTAATAGAGAGCGAACCACTTGTCTGATCATAGTTAACGCTGATGCCCAGCTTGGCCGCGTTAGACTTAAGTTGGTCCGCGAGACTTTCAGTGCTAGTAATACCTTTGAGCTCTACCTCTTGATCATCACCAACCTTAATCTTGAAGCCCACTGCATCCGCAGCAGCTTTAGTACCGTCGACCTTGAAACTCACTTCAGTGCTAGCAGTAGCTGTTAGGCCACCAATAATCCCGTTGAGCCCCTTCGCGATATCCTTAGCAGATGCCTTAGCTGCAACATCGTAAGTTTCGCTCTGACCATTGCCAGTTACAGTAATTTTGTTGCCGCCTGCCAGCCCATCTACCACCGGATCATTGGTAGCACTCTTGATTTGGTGGGAGCCGATGTTATTAGCAGACACGTTTTCAAGAGACAGGTTGATGGTTTCGTTAGCATTCGCACCAACCTGAATCGCCTTGGTTCCATAAGAACCGTCCAGTAGCTTCTGGCCACCGAAGGTAGTGGTCTGCGAAATACGGGTCAGTTCTGCCGTCAGAGCCTGGTATTCGTCGTTGTTCGACTTACGGTCGTCAGCGCTCAGCGAGCCAGTAGCAGAGGACAGTGCCAGGGTACGCATTTTCTGCAGGATGTCGGTCGAAGCCTGCATTGCACCTTCAGCGGTCTGGGCGATCGAGATACCGTCGTTGGCGTTCTTCACAGCCTGGCCCAGGCCATTGATCTGGCTGGTCAGACGGTTGCTGATCTGCAGGCCGGCAGCGTCGTCTTTAGCGCTGTTGATGCGCAGACCCGAGGACAGACGCTGCATCGAGGTGGTCTGGGCGTTGCTCGCCTTGGTCAGGTTGCCCTGAGTAGTGATCGACGCAATGTTGGTATTAACGGTTAACGGCATGACGAAATCCTCGTTGGATGGGTACTGCGGCTTCCGGCCTTGGCAACCGCCGGACTGGCCTAGAGAACCTTCGTAATAGTTATCGTCGGGTGCGCGGGATGCTTGAGGGGTTTTTCGAAAAAAAAATGCTGGCATGGGGCCAGCCCCGAGAAATCAAGGGGTTAAGGGCATTTTATTGGCGTCAAATTCCACTCCCAAGCACACTGAGCATCACCTACCAGCCTCCACCTGTGGGAGCGGGCGCGCCCGCGAACACCGGCAAAGCCGGTGCCATACACCGAGTCGCCTGCTTCGCGGGCATGCCCGCTCCCACAGAAGCTGCGCCATGCCACAGCATTTTGCAGGCAAAAAAAAGCGCCAGGCGGTGGCCGCCGGGCGCTTCGGGGGACTGCTGAGGGATCAGTCGCGGTACAGGATGGCCGAGCCCCACGACAGACCCACGCCAAAGCCGCTGATCGCCACACGCTTCCAACTGCCGTCGAGCATGTGCTTCTGCAGCAGCAGCGGCACGCTGGAGGACACGGTATTGCCGGTTTCCAGCATGTCCTTGACGAACTTCTCCGGGTGTTGCTCTTCGAAGCGCCGCGCCACGGCGTCGACAATCGCCGCACTGCCTTGGTGAATGCAGAACGCATCGATATCCGACGACTTCAGGCCGCTGGCATCCAGCAGCTCGTGCAGGTGCGCCGGCACCTTGACCAGCGCGAAGTTGAACACCTGGCGGCCGTTCATGAAGAATTTGCCGTCGGTCACTTTCAAGTGCTCGGCACCGGAGCCGTCAGTGCCGAAGCGCGCCTGACCCAGGTTCCATACGGCGCCTTCACCCATCCAGGTGGCTGTGGCGGCATCGCCGAACAACATGGTGGTGTTGCGGTCTTCCGGGTCGACGATCTTCGAATACGGGTCGGCGGTGATCAGCAGGCCGTTTTTCAGCCCTGCAGCTTCCATGAAGCCTTTGATCGCATACAGGCCATACACATAGCCGGAACAGCCCAGCGACACGTCGAACGCCGCCAGGCGGGTAGAGAGACCGAGCTTGCTCTGGACGATGGCTGCGGTGTGCGGCAGGCCTTCTTCGTCACCGTTCTGGGTGACCACGATCAGCGCATCGATCGACTGCGGATCCAGGTCAGGGTTGCTGGCGAACAGGGCCCGGGCGGCTTCTACGCACAGATCGGAGGTTTCTTGCTCTTCGGCCTTGCGCGGCAGGAACGACGCGCCGATCTTGCCGAACATGAACTCTTCGTCCTTGCCAAACTTCGCACCCTGGACGTAGTTGTCCAGGCCAGCGGTAGGCACGTAACTCGCGATGCTTTTGATGCCAATCATTCTGGCTTCCCAATGAAAACAGCCAAAGACCACCACTCGATGAATTGAGGGCGCCAAATACCGGGGCGTCACCGCCAGGGGTTGAAGGCAGAGCTCACCTGCGCACCGGTAACAAAATGCTGCAACAGCTGCTGCATAGAATACAGGGAAGATGATCGTTTTGACTCATTGGTCACATTGAAATGCTACGAAAGCCGTGGCGAGGGCGTGGAGACTGGGGAATTCGGGGAATGACCAGGCGGACACAAATCCCTGCAGGAGCGGCCTTGTGCCGCGAAAGGGCCGCAAAGCGGCCCCGGCGATCTCAGCGTTAATGCAGAATGCCAAGGCTGCTTTCGCAGCCCTTTCGCGGCACAAGGCCGCTCCCACAGGGCATTCCCAGCCTGATGGAGCAGCAAGACAGATCAGAGCTTGTTGAACAGGCTCAGTTGCGAAATGCGCGAGAAGGCCAGTTGTGACGCCTCCAGCATGGCCTGCTGCAAGGTCAGGGTGATGGCCGCCTGCGACATGTCGGTGTTGCCGATGGCGTTCTGGGTGGTCTTGTTGGCCAGGCCCAGGCTGGTGTTCTCCTGGCGCTGGATCTCCAGCGAGTTGCCACGGGCGCCGATCGAACCACGGGTGATATCGACCTGCTCACGGGCACTGGCCAGGTTGGCGATCGCCGAGGCCGCTGCATCCTTCAGCGCATTGGCCTGGCCTACTCCCGTTACCGGCGTATCCAGCGCAGCACGCAGCTGGCTGAGGGTTTCCAGAACATTCTGGTTCTGGTGCGTATTGGCGGTGACCGCAAACTGGTCACCCGCCTCCGGCGAACCGGTTACCTGGTAGGTCACACCTGCAACCGTCAAGGCTGGCGCGGTGTAGGTACCCGTGGCCACGGCCTTGCTGTCAGCCGTCAGCGGCTGGGCGTAGAGCTCGTAGGCGCCGGGCCCGGTGAACTTGATCACAGCCCCGTTACTGGGGAAGGTGCTGCGATACGCCGCTTGGTCGGTCACGGTGCTGCTGGTGATCTGGGCGCTGGAGGTATTGCTGGCGTTGCGGGTAGCGTTGAACGAGTCCGGGCGCGCCGCCAGGGAAAACTCGCGCCCTGCCACCGCGGCGTCGGCGTCGGCGCCCTCCTCCACGGTAACGGTGATTTCAAACTCGACGCCACGCAGGGCAATGCTGTTGGCGCCCTCGGTCTTGCTGTCGAAGGTACCGTTGGTGGCGGTTTCAGACGTGATGTCCCTGCCACTTGCATCGGTGATGGTGTACTGGGTCGCGCTGGTGAAGGTCAGCTTGTACGGCTGGCCGGCAGTAAAGCTGTTGTTGTAGGTGGTACTTGAGGTCATCAGGCCAGACGATACCCCGACAACGCCATCGTCAGTTGCCGGTACCACCAGGGTCGACTGCGTGCGGCTCTTGTTGCTGGCGGAATCAAAGATGGTGAAGCCGGTGTCGTTGGTGGCCAGATTCAGGGTGTCGGAGACCTGCAGACTCAGCTGGGTCTGGTCACCGTGATAGCTGTAGGTGCCATCGGAGTTGCGCACATAGGGTGGCGTGGTGCTCTTGGAGCCGCCGAACATGTAGTCGCCGTTGGCATCGCGCGAGTTGAGCAGGCCAAAGATGTTGGCCTCGATCTCTTTCAGCTCGGTACTGATGGCCACACGGTCAGAGTCGGTAACCCCAGGGCCGCCAGCACGGATCGCCAGCTCGCTGGCGCGCTGCATGGTGTCGTTGATGGTGGAGAGCACGCTCTCCTCCTGCAGCAGGGCGTTGCTCACCGTGTTGATGTTGCCGCTGTACTGGTCCAGCAGCGACTGCTGCTGTTGCAGCAGCAGCAGTCGCGCCGCGCCGACCGGGTCATCGGCGGCCGTCTGGATACGGATACCCGACGTGACCTGATCGTTGGTCTTGTTCATGGTGGAGAAGTTCTTGGAGTAGCTACTGGCGCTGGCCTCATAGAACTGAGCAGTGGAAATACGCACGAGAGTCTACTCCTTACAAGGCATTGATCAGGGTGCTGAAGGTTTCTTGCGCCGCCTTGATGATTTGCGACGAAGCCGTGTAGTAGTGCTGGAATTTCACCAGGCTGGCCGCCTCGTCATCGAGGTTGACGCCAGACACCGCGCTGCGGCTTTCGCTGGCGGACTTGAGTACCGCCTCGGTCGCCGTGGTGTCGATGGTCGCCTGGTTGGCCTTGGCACCCACGCGCTCCACCAGCGAGGCATAGGCCGACGTGAAGCTGGTGCCACCGCCGGACCCAGTGTTCACCGTCGACTTGGTCTGCAGGCCCAGCAGCGCCGTTGCGTTGCGGTTGTCGGCCTTGCCGTCGGCATTGAACGACAGGGTAAAGCTGTCGTTGGCCGCCGGGCTGCCGCCGATGGTGGTCTCGACACTGAACGTGCGCGGGTTGCCGCTGCCATCGAGAATCGGCTGCCCAGCCGCATCGAGCATTGGCACGGCCACCGACAGTTTGTTGTCCGTTCCCGGCACCACGCTGCCGGTGCCGATCTGGGTGCCCTTGGCATCGAACAGCTTGTAGCCTTGTGAGCCACCACTGGCAGCGTCGAACACCACGCGCACCGGCATCGAGTCGCGAATAGACTGCTGGATCAGTGCGGTGTCGGCACCGCCATAGATATCCAGCGACTGGCTCAAGGTAGGCTGGGTAATGGTGCCGGTGCCGCTGTTGCCGCTACCCGAGGCGGCGCTGATCGGCCCGGCAAAGGCCAGCTTGTTGGCATCGGTCAGGGTTGTGGTGATGCTGCCTGCTGCGGCACGAGTGGGGATGACCTTGAAGCTGTCGCCTGCCGCCAGGCCACCGCCTTTCAGCGACAGGCTGAAGCCGTCGATGACCGGCGCCGGGTCGGTGTTCAGGTCAAAGCTACCCATGTCGGTGCCGTCGGAGCGGCGTACGCTGTACTGGTTGGCGCTGGTGAACTTCACCTCGTAGTCGTAGGTGGTCAGCGCGCCGCTGTTGGCAATGGTCACGTCCAGGTTGCCGGAGCCGGTGCTATTGCTCGACGAGGCCAGGCTGCGCTGGGCAACGGCAGTGGCGCTGTTGATGCTGGAGAACAGCGAGCTGCCGAACTGGCCATTGGCATCCAGGCCCTGCCCCAGCTGGCTGTTGATGCTGTCCGAAACCACCAGGGCTACACGGCCCAATTCGTTCATGGACGGTGTCAGCACGTCCTGGCGGTAGCGCACCAGGCCGCCGATCGCGCCACCGGTCACGACCGAGGTCACGTCGGAGCTGAACGACTCGTAGTTGATACGCAGGCTGGCCTGGCTCTTGTCGGCAGTACCCGGTTGCACCGACAAGGTGTTGGCCTTGTTGCCGGTGACCAGCGACTGGCCGCTGCCCAGGTACACGTCGTAGTTGCCGTCACGCTCCTGCACAGTCACGCCAACCAGCTCGTTGAGCTGGCGTACCGCTTCGCTGCGCGCATCCAGCAGGCTGTTCGGCGTGTTGCCAGTGCCCGAGGCCGCCGCGATCTGCTTGTTGTACTCGGCAATGCTGGCCGTGAGCTTGTTGACCTGGCCAGCCATGGTGTCGAGCTGGGAGTTGATCGTTTCGTTTTGCTGGGTCAGCTGGGTACTCACCGCGTTGAAACGGTTGCTCAGGGTTTGTGCCTGGGTCAGCAACAGCTGCCGGGAGGCAACGTCACCGGGCTTGGCCGCTGCCGTCTGCAGGGCCGAAAAGAACGCCGTGAGGACCGAGCTGATGCCGGTATCGCGATCGGCCAGCAGTTTGTCGATGCTGGTGATCTGGTCCTGGAAGGCAACCGAGTCCGCCTGCAGCGAAGTCGCGGTCTGCAGTTGGTTGTCCAGGTAGGAGCTGTAGATGCGACGCACGTCCGACAGCGTGGTACCGGTACCCAGGAACCCCGCGCCGATGTTGTGCGAAGGCCCCGCCGCCTGAATCGTCTGCTGGCGCGAATAGCCACTGGTCGCGGCGTTGGCGATGTTGTTACTGGTTACCGACAAGGCCGCCTGGCTGGCACTCAGGCCACTCAGGCCGATGGAAATCAGGCTCGACATGATTTAGTCCTTTTATAGATTCGTGGTTCTGCCAGCCATGGCGTATTGCGGGGTTGTCTGCATTTGCTGGGCGATGCTGATGATCTTCTTCGCATAGCCCGGGTCGGTCGCATAACCTGCCTTTTGCAGCTCTCTTGCAAACTGCTCAGGGTTATCGGCCGAGGCCAACGCATCTTGATAGCGAGAATTGCCCTGCAGCAGGTTTACCAGGTCGTGGAAGCTGTCCTGGTACGAGTCGTAGCTGCGGAAGGCTGCGGTTTCCTTGACGAACTGGCCATCACGGAACTCGCTGGTGATCGCCCGTGCCTGCTCACCCTGCCAGTTGCCGGTGGCCTTGATGCCGAACAGGTTGTGGCTGCTGCTGCCATCGGTATTGCGCATCACTGATTTGCCCCAGCCGGTTTCCAGTGCAGCCTGGGCCACCAGGTAACGCGGGTCGATGCCAATGCGCTTGGCGGCCTGCTCGGCCATCGGCAGCATGGTGGCAACGAATTCGTCACTGTCGGCAAAGGCCTTGTTCGGCGCCAGCGGGGGCTGGGCCACGGCGCGGCCGACAATGCGCAGGCCGTTGTCCGGCACAGCGAAAGCCTTGGCCACCTGCTGGCCGTCACGGGCAGGCACGGCGGCGGCATTGGCACTGGCGGCCGATGGCACGATACCGGCCAGCAGGCGATCGGTGAGTTTGCTCGGCAAGGCCAGGCGCCGCGAGTTGAGCGCAGCGACGTCGTTGCGGGTGCTGACCGAGTCCGTGGCATGCACCGGCTCCGCCACCTTGTTGCCCCACAGCGCCGGGCCACTGCCATCGGCACGCGGGAACGGGCTGGTATTGATTGATGCACTGCGGCCCTTGGTCAGCTGGCGCACCAGCACGTCCTGCAGGCCGATACCGCCACCTTCGCGGGACATGCTCACGGCCAGCTGCTGGTCGTACATGTCACGGTACTGCTTGACCGTTTCGGTGTTCATCGGGTTGTCATCGGCCAGCACGTCGCTGGCCTTGCGCGAGGCCTTGAGCATTTCGCTGATGAACAGCGACTCGAACTCCTGGGCCACCTTGCGCACGTTGGCTTCGCTGTCGCGGTCACCGTGCTTCAGAGCACTCAGGCGGTTGAGGTCGGTATAGGCACCGCTGTCGGCACTGCCGGAGACCTGGCTTTTGATATTCATCCGCGCCGTCCTCAGATCACGATCAGGTCGGCCTGCAAGGCGCCGGCCTGTTTCAGGGCTTCGAGAATGGCCATCAGGTCGCCGGGCGCCGCGCCCACCTGGTTCACCGCCCGGACGATCTCATCCAGTGTGGTGCCTGGGCCGAACTTGAACATCGGCTTGGCTTCCTGCTCGGCGTTGACCCGCGAGCGGGGCACCACGGCCGTCTGGCCATTGGAGAAGGCCCCCGGCTGGCTGACGATCGGGTCTTCGGTAATGGTCACGGTCAAGCTGCCGTGGGTCACCGCCGCGGGCGACACCTTGACGTTCTGGCCGATGACAATGGTGCCGGTACGCGAGTTGATGATGACCTTGGCCACCGCCTGGCCCGGGTCGATTTCGAGGTTCTCGAGGATCGACAGGTAATCCACGCGCTGGCTGGGGTCCATAGGCGCACTGACCCGCACCGAACCACCGTCCACGGCCTGGGCCACACCCGGGCCAAGCAGCTCGTTGACCTTGTCGACGATACGCTTGGCCGTGGTGAAGTCCGGCCGATTCAGGTTCAGGGTCAGGCTGTTGCCCTGATTGAAGCCGCTCGGCACAGCCCGTTCAACGCTGGCACCGCCCGGAATACGACCCGCCGACGGAACGTTGACGGTGATCTTCGAGCCGTCACGGCCTTCGGCGTCAAAGCCACCCACCACCAGGTTGCCCTGGGCGATGGCGTAGACGTTGCCGTCGATACCCTTGAGCGGGGTCATCAGCAGGCTGCCGCCACGCAGGCTCTTGGAGTTACCGATCGACGACACGGTAATGTCCACCACCTGGCCGGGCTTGGCGAACGCTGGCAGGTCGGCATGCACCGACACCGCCGCGACGTTCTTCAACTGCACGTTGCCGGAGCCGGCCGGCACCTTGATGCCGAACTGCGACAGCATGTTGTTGAAGGTTTGCAGGGTGAACGGCGTCTGGGTGGTCTGGTCACCCGTGCCGTTCAGGCCCACCACCAGGCCGTAACCGATCAACTGGTTGGAACGCACGCCAGAAATGCTGGCGATGTCCTTCAGGCGCTCTGCCTGGGCACCGAAGGCACAGGACAGGAGCAGGGTTGCGGCAATCAGCTGCCTCACGTTGAACATGGTCATCCGTACTCAGAAAGGCCAAAGCGGGCTGATGAAGAAGCGGTCCAGCCACCCGGGCTGGCTGGCATCGGCGAACGAGCCGGTACCGGAATAAGTGATGCGCGCGTCGGCCACCCGGGTGGACGGCACGGTGTTGTCGGTGGCGATGTCATCGGCGCGGATCATGCCGGCAATGCGCACCAGCTCCTCGCCGGTGTTCAGGGTCAGCCACTTCTCGCCGCGCACAGCGATAATGCCGTTGGGCAGCACTTCGGCCACGGTCACGGTAATCGAACCGGTCAGGGTGTTGCCCTGGGTGGCCTTGCTGTCGCCCTTGGTGGCACGCTCGCCGTTGTACCCGGCCTCCAGCGACAGATCACCACCGCCGAACGGGTTGTTGGTGTTCGGTGTGCTGCCAAACAGCGAGGTCAGGCCGATATCGGCCTTGCTGTTTTTCTGGATCTGCGAACCTGCGTTCTTGCTGGCCGAGGTTTTCTCGTTCAGGGTGATGGTGATGATGTCACCCACCCGGAACGCCTTGCGGTCGCTGTACAGGTTCTGCTCGAAACCGGCCTGGTAGATGGAACCGTTGTTGGCCGCTGCCGGTAACGGGGTGCGCGGCAGTACCGGCGCGTAGTACGGGTCGTTGGGCTTGGGCGTCGGGCCGACGCAACCTGCCAGCAACACCGCCCCCCCCAGGGCGAACACGGACAACAGACGATTCATGGTGCATACCTCACGGGTGTAACGAAGCGACAGGGCTTAGAGCTGTTGTGTCACGAACGACAGCATCTGGTCGGCGGTGGAAATGACCTTGGAGTTCATCTCGTAAGCGCGCTGGGTGGTGATCATGTTCACCAGCTCTTCCACGGTGCTGACGTTGGAGTTTTCCAGGGTCTGCTGCTGGGTGGTACCGAAGCCGTTCAAGCCCGGTGTGCCGACTTGCGGCGCACCACTGGCGGCAGTTTCCAGGAACAGGTTGTCGCCGATGGCCTGCAGGCCAGCCGGGTTGATGAAGTCGGCGGTCTGGATGTTGCCGATCACCTGCGCAGCCGGGTTGCCGGCGGTGGTGATCGATACGGTGCCGTCCTGGCCGACGGTGAAGGTTTGCGCGTCGTTCGGCACCACAACGGCAGGCTCGAGGGCGTAGCCATTGGCGGTGACGATCTGGCCGTCGGAGTTCAGGTGGAAGGTGCCGTCACGGGTGTACGACACGGTGCCGTCTGGCTGCAGGATCTGGAAGAAGCCACGGCCGTTGACCGCCATGTCCAGCGGGTTCTCGGTGGTTTGCAGGCTGCCAGCGACGAAGCTTTTTTGCGTGCCGACAATGCGCACACCGGTACCGACCTGCAGGCCCGAAGGCAGCTCGCTGTCCTGGGTCGACTGCGCGCCAGGCTGACGCTTGATCTGGTAGAGCAGGTCTGCGAATTCGGCGCGATCACGCTTGAAGCCGGTGGTGGAGACGTTGGCCAGGTTGTTGGAAATGACCGTCAGGTTGGTGTCCTGGGCGGACAGGCCGGTTTTAGCGACCCAAAGAGCCGGAAGCATATAGTTTCTCCTCGTGCGCCTGTTTTACGGCACCCGTTCAAAAGTGATTAGCCGATTTGCAAAACCCGAGCCATGGCTTCGTCGCCTTCCTTGGCCGTGTTCATCATCTTGACGTGCAGTTCGAACTGGCGAGACAGCGCCAGCACCGAGGTCATTTCCTCGACAGCATTGACGTTGCTGCCTTCCAGGAAGCCCGACACCACCCGAACGTTGACGTCGGCATCGGCCGGTTGGCCAGAAGCGGTATGGATCAAGCCATCCAGCCCTTTTTGCAGGCCTTTGGTGTCTGGGTTGACCAGCTTGATCCGGTCGACCTCGGCCATTACGCGGGGGTCTTCACCCATGGAGCGAATGCTGAGGGTGCCGTCGGCACCCACCTCAACCTTCTGCTCTGGCGGGATGGCAATCGGGCCACCGTTGCCGATCACCGGCATGCCGTTGCCGGCACGCAGCACGCCGAGGGCGTCGATGTTCAGGCTACCGGTACGCACGTAGGCTTCGCTGCCGTCCGGGGCCTGCACGGCAATGAAGCCCTTGCCGGTCACGGCGACATCCAGGTCACGCCCCGTCTCGACCAACGGGCCCTCGCTGAAGTCGGTGGCCGGGCGTTCGGTCATGGCAAAGGCGCGCGCCGGAAAGCTGTCGCCGAACACCGGCATCGAACGGGCCTGCTCCAGGTCACGCTGAAAACCGTTGGTGGAAATGTTCGCCAGGTTGTTGGCGTGGGCCTTTTGCGCCAGCGCGTTCTGGCTGGCGCCGGTCATGGCCACATAAAGCAACTTGTCCACAGTATCTCCTCTGCGCGTCGCTGCCGCGCTGTCACTGGCCAGGTCCGAAGCAATAATCGAACCAATTCTGAAACCGCCTGTTTACAGGGGCTCCAGCGCAGCAAGGGGCAACAAACGTCAGTTTGTCGGCGGAAGTTTGCCGCCTGCGGCAAGGGCGTGCTCAGAAGGTGCGGCAAGCGGCGTTGTTGTAGGGGCCGGAATGGCGTACCCAGCCCTCGCCCGGGTTGTTGGCAGAGCACAGGTAGCGGCCGGTGGCCAGGCTTTGCCATTGGTAGAACGGGGCGGGAGCGGCCGAGAGCGGCAAGGCCATGGCCAGGAGGGCGGTGAGCATTAGCCGTTTCATGGGCGTGAACCTTGAAGAACCTGGGGCCGCAAGGCAGCCCCAATTACAGACAAAACCACACTAGCAGGCGGCCATCAGGTCATCTGAATGATGGTCTGCATGATGGTGCTTTCGGTGGAAATGGTCTTGGCGTTGGCCTGGTAGTTGCTCTGCGCCTTGATCAGGTTGACCAGCTCACCGGTAAGGTCGACGTTGGAGTCTTCCAGCGCACCGCCAGTAATCTGGCCCAAGGTACCAGTATCCGGGGCGCCGATCACCGGCACACCCGAGCCATAGGATTCTTTCCAGCTGGTGCCACCCACCGGGGTCAGGCCCTGCAGGTTGGCAAAGTTGGCGATCGCCACCTGGCCGATCACCTTGTCCTGGCCATTGGTGAAGTTGGCGAACATATTGCCGCTTTCGTCGATGGTCAGGCCCGAGAGCTCACCCGTGGCAAAGCCATCCTGGCTCTTGGCAGTGGTGGCGGAGGCTGCGTTGTACTGGGTGGTACCGAGCATGTCCAGGTTCACCCCGGCGACGTTGGCGGTAGCGCCGTTGGCGCTCCACACACCGGCGGCGTTCTTCTGTGCCGGGATCCAGTTGTCGAGGGTGAAGGTCTTGTTGGCCGCGATGGTCATGCCACCGGCCACCGGGCCTGCCGTCATCGAGGCAGAATCCAGGGTGCCGTCAGACTTGAACGGCAGATTGTTGGCCAGCGGCGTGGTCGAGGCCGGGTTGGCCGGGTTGCGCCCGTCGATGGTGGTGTACATGGTCCAGGAGTTGCTGGTGGCGTCCTTGACGAAGTACTGGTTCAGCTGGTGCGCGTTACCCTGGCTGTCATACACGTCGGTATTGAACGTGTAGTTATAGGTGCTGGTATTGGTCGGATCGAACGGCGTCTGGCTGGGCGCAGTCGCAGTGGAGTTGAGGTTGACGTTCTCGGAGATGCGCCCGGTCGGGTTGGGCGTCAGGTTCGAGGTGTCGATCTGCAGGTTGGTCAGCACGCCCTGGACGATCTTACCGTTGGCATCCACTGCATAACCTTGCAGGTTGGAGCCCGACGAGTTGACCACGTAGCCGTCCTTGTCGCTGTAGAAAGCACCGGCACGGGTGTAGATCTTCGAGCCGTTGTCGTTCATCACGAAGAAGCCGTTGCCATCGATGGCCATGTCCAGCGCCTGGCCGGTGCCATTGATGTTGCCCGGCGTGAACAATTGCGACACAGCGGCAGTCTTCACACCCGTGCCGACCACGTTCTTGCCGGCACTGGTGCCGCGGATGGAGTTGGAATACTGGTCGGCGAACTCGGCGCGCGAGGACTTGAAGCCAGTAGTGGCAACGTTGGCAATGTTGTTGCCGGTAACGTTCAGG
Source organism: Pseudomonas sp. NMI542_15 (assembly GCF_021283425.1). Taxonomy (NCBI): domain Bacteria; kingdom Pseudomonadati; phylum Pseudomonadota; class Gammaproteobacteria; order Pseudomonadales; family Pseudomonadaceae; genus Pseudomonas; species Pseudomonas sp. NMI542_15. Next base: position 94,382 of record NZ_JAJSRO010000021.1, read on the forward strand.
GCCTTGTTCGCTGCATAGAGGCCGCTAAGGCCGGTATTGAAAGACATGTGTAACTCCTGTCGTTTTGCTCAGGCCCTAGATGCCGATGCTTTGGATTTTGGAAAGCGCAACACTGCCCAGCCCAGCCAGGTTGAGCGTCATCTCAGAACCGTTGGTGCCCATGGTCACACTGGTAACGGAGGCCGGCAGGTTGGTGGTCATGGCCGTGGCCTTGCCGTCGATCGAAGCGGTGGCCTTGAAGGTGTAGGTACCGGCTGGCGCCGCTTCGCCGTCGTCGTTCAGGCCATTCCAGGTAAAGTCGACCTTGCCGGCTTTCTGGGTACCCAGGTCGAGGGTGCGTACCAGCTTGTCATCCTTGTCGTAGATGCCCACCGAGGTGGCGGTGCTGGACGACGTCAGGTTGACCGTGCCTTTCATATCCTTGCTGGTGTCGACCACAGCCTTGTCGGTCTGGACAATTACATTGCGCCCGACCAGTGACGAGGCCTGCAACGCCTGGGAAGACTGCAACCCTGCCGCGATATAGGTCACAGAATCGTTCAGCGACTGCATGCTCTCGAGGCTGCTGAACTGCGCCAGCTGCGCCACGAACTCGCCGTTTTCCTGTGGATCGAGCGGGTTCTGGTTCTTCATCTGGGTAACCAGCAACTGCAGAAAAGCATCTTTGCCCAGCGCGCTGCCGGCAGCGCCGGTGCTGCTGTCGGTCTTCGACGTCTGCTTCTGCAGCGAGGTCAGGTACGCGCTGCTGACGTCAGAGGTGGAATTGGTGGTGGTCATGTCGGCTTCCTATCACTGCCCCAGGGTCAGGACTTTCTGCATCATGCTCTTGGCCGTGTTCATCAGCTCGGCGTTGGTCTGAAACGCACGGCTGGCGGAGATCATGTCTGCCATCTCCTCGACCACATTGACGTTCGGGTAATAGACGTAGCCGTCCTTGTTCGCCGCCGGATGATTGGGCTCGTAGCGTGCTTCCAGGGTGCTCTGATCCTCGACGATGCCTTTTACCTGCACGCCCTGCCCTGCTTCGCCCTGGTCTTCGAACAGCGACTGGCTGCTGCCGGCTTGCGCATCCTGGAAGGTGGTGGCGAACACGGGGTGGCGGGCGCGGTACGTCTGGTCGATGCTCGAAGAAACGGTTTCGGCGTTGGCAATGTTGGAAGCGACGGTGTTAAGGCGCGTGTTCTGCGCGCTCATGCCGCTACCGGCAATATTGAAGACACTGGAAAGGGACATGGTCATTCTCCCCGCAGGGCCGATACCAGCCCTTTGAATTTGCTGTTGAGCAAGGTGAAGCTGGCCTGGAAGCCAATGGCGTTTTCGGTGTAGTTCGATTGCTCGATCTGCGCGTCCACGGTGTTCTGGTCGATCGACGGCTGCAGCGGCGTGCGGTACTTGAGGGTATCGTCGGCTGCGATGGCGAGGCCTTCGGCTTCGATGTGGCGGCTATTGGTGCGATCCATGGCGAAGCGGCCGCTCTGCTGCTTGTCGCTTTCGGCGGCGAGTACAGAGGCGAAGTCCATGTCACGCGCCTTGTAATTGGGCGTGTCGGCGTTGGCGATGTTGTTGGCCAGCACTTCGGCGCGCTGGGCGCGGAAGCCCAGAGCCTTTTCGTGAATACCAAGCGCCTTGTCGAAGCTGATGCTCATGTCGGGGAAACCTTCGGAGGTTGACCGGAATATCGTTGAGCAAGGTATAGCAAGGGCTGTGCCAACCCATGCAAAGCCCGAAAATACGGGGCTACGAGGCGCAGTGCTGTCAGGGTGATGCCAGAAAAGCGGCAAAGGCCTTCCGCCCACGGCGGCGAAAGCGGCAATTGCCGGGCGGCAAATGCGGCAAATCAAAAAATTGACGTCAGGGATTTTCCTGTGCCGGCCCCTTCGCGGGTAAACCCGCTCCCACAAGGACCCGTGCAAGGCCTGAGGGCGGCACCGAACCTGTGGGAGCGGGTTTACCCGCGAAGAGGCCGGCACATACAGCAAAAAGGCCGGCAGTTTTCGCTGCCAGCCTTCTTGATTACTTGGCCTGGTAGATGATCCCCGGGCTGCACTGGACCATCTGGTAATGCTCCGGCAACCCGTTCAGCGCTTCCGAAGCACCAAGGAACAGGTAGCCACCTGGCTTCAGTGTGCTGTGAATGCGCAGCAGGATGTCCCGTTTCACCTGCGCCGAGAAGTAAATCAGCACGTTGCGGCAGAACACGATGTCGAACTTGCCCAGGGCGGCATAGCTGTCGAGCAGGTTGAACGAGCGGAACTCGACGCGGCTGCGAATCGCCGGCTTGACCGCCCAGCGCCCGGGCCCCTTGGGGTCGAAGTAGCGCTGCAGGCGCTCCTGGGACAAGCCGCGGGCGATGGCCAGGCTGTCATACTCACCGGTCTTGCAGTTGGTCAGCATGGTGCCGGACAGGTCGGTGGCAACGATCTGCGCGCCCATCTTCAATTGGCCAAGGTTGCTGCGCTCGAACTCGTCGATGGCCATCGAAATGGAATACGGCTCCTGGCCCGACGAACAGGCCGCCGACCACATGCGCAGGCGCTGGCCGGGGTTGTTGCGGATGAACTCGGGAATCACCTTGTTCTTCAGCACTTCGAACGGGTAGGTATCGCGAAACCACAGGGTTTCGTTGGTGGTCATCGCATCCACCACCTGCTCACGCAAACCACCGCGCGGCTGGGCCTGGATGCGTTGCACCAGTTCGCCCAGGCTTTTGATGCCCTGTTGCTCCATCAGCTTGTTGAGACGGCTGGAAACCAGGTACTGCTTATTCTCGCCCAGCAGGATGCCACAGGCTTTCTCCAGGAATACCCGGAACTGTTCGAAATCCAAATTACCCGTAGACACTCTTGCCGCCTCTTTTCAATCACTGGTGCCGGGGGCGTGCCCCCGGCTGCTTCAATGCGCTGCCTTGATCCGGTCGACCACCCGCTGGGCCAGGTCGTCCGGTTTGAACTTGGCCAGGAAGTCATCGGCACCGACCTTCTTGACCATCGCCTGGTTGAACACCCCGGAAAGTGAAGTATGCAGGCAGATGTGCAATTTTTGCATGCGCGGGTCGCTGCGGATCTCCGCCGTTAGCGTATAGCCGTCCATTTCCGGCATTTCAATGTCCGAGATCATCATCAGGAACTCTTCTTCCGGCTTTTTGCCCTCCTCCACCAGCTGGCGCAGGTAGTTCAGGGCCTGACGGCCATCATTGAGCGCCACCACCTCCACCCCCACGGTCTGCAGGCAGCGGCTGACCTGCTTGCGTGCCACCGACGAATCGTCCACGGTCAGCACCCGCATCAGCACGGCCTTGTCCTGCGTCTCGGCATCGATCACCCCGGCCGAGACCGACTCGGACGACGGCGACACTTCGGCCAGCACCTTCTCCACATCGATGATCTCGACCATGCGGTTGTCCACCCGGGTGACCGCCGTCAGGTAGTGGTCACGGCCGGTGCCCTTGGGTGGCGGATGGATCTCTTCCCAGTTCATGTTGACGATGCGCTCCACCGAGTGCACCAGAAAGCCCTGGGTCTTGGTGTTGTACTCGGTGATGATCACGAAGCTGTTGCGCGTCTCTTCCTGCAGCGGCCGCAACCCGGTGGCCATCGACAAGTCGAGGATCGGGATGGTCGCCCCGCGAATGTTGGCAACGCCACGCACCACCGGGTGCGCCTTGGGCAGCAGGGTCAGCGCAGGGCATTGCAGCACTTCCCTGACCTTGAACACGTTGATGCCGTAAAGCTGTTCGCCGTTGAGGCGGAACAGCAGCAATTCCAGGCGATTCTGCCCCACCAGCTGCGTGCGCTGGTTGACCGAATCCATAACACCCGCCATGCCAGACTCCTTATCTTTCAGCCTTTCGTTGCAACTCAGGTTACGAGTCGGCACGGGCTTTGCTTTTTTGAGCGTCATGCATACGAAAACGACATTTTTCCGACGATTGACGCGCCTGCTGACGGGCTCGCTGGCCACGTTGTGCCTGCTGGTGCCCGGCGTTCGCACGGTAGCGGACGCGCTCACCTTGCCTGAACAGCTTATCGGTGTCACCCAAGGGTTTCTTGAATTCACCGTCGAAGATTACCTGGCTACCACCCAGACCCCCGGCCGCTATGAAATCCAGGTCAACCCGCTGGACCCACGCCTGCGCATGCCGTTGTGCAGCCAGCAGCTGGACGCCTCGCTGGAAAGCCCTTCCCTGCCACTTGGCCGGGTAACGGTACGGGTGCGCTGCGACAGTGCGGCCCCGTGGACGGTGTTTGTCCCGGCCACGGTACGGCTGTTCCGCGACGTGGTGGTGGTCACCCGCCCGCTCAAGCGCGACAACACAGTGGGCGAAGGCGACGTGGCCCTGCGCGAGCGCGATGTCGGCACCCTTGGCCAGGGTTTTCTGACCGAACTGGACCAGGCAGTGGGCATGAAGATGCTGCGCCCCACGGTGATCGACCAGGTACTTACCCCGCAACATCTGGAGCAGGCCGAGGTGGTGCGCAAGGGCGACCAGGTGGTGATCATCGCCCGCAGCGGCAGCCTGAGCGTGCGCATGCCGGGCGAGGCCCTGAGCAAAGGCGGCCTGAGCGAACAGATACGGGTACGCAACCTGAATTCCAAACGGGTGGTCAAGGCCAGGGTGACGGGCCCGGGCCAGGTCGAGGTGAGCATGTAGCCCGCCACAGATTGCGCTGGCAGGGAGGAACCGCTTTTCCTAAACTGTGTCAGAGAACGGGTTGGCGAGCTTGCTGACAGGCGGCCAAGCATTTGTGCCTAAAGTTTCTTTCGGGCTGGCCGAAAACAAGGCAAGCGTCCAAATACCCAGAGGTTCCTGATCATGGTCATCGACTTCAGTCGTTTGAATAACTCTCCGTCCGTCACGGGCGGCGTGCGCGGCAACACCGCGGCGGGCAATGCCGAAAAACCGGCAGCCAGCCAGGAAGCGGTGAAAGACACCAGCGCCAGCGGAGAAGCGGTACACCTCAGCCAAGAGGCACAGCAGTTGCAAAAGATCAGCGACAAGCTGCGCGACGAGCCGGTTGTCAACAGTGCCCGTGTGGCCCAGTTGAAACAGGCGATCGCCGACGGCAGCTACCAGGTCGATGCCGGCCGGGTCGCCAGCAAACTGCTCGATTTCGAAGCCCAGCGCTGACCCCTCGGCGCGCTGACTTCACGGACGCTAGAAAAGCCAAGAGTTAGCCATGCACGACACCACCTTGCTGCAACTGATCGAAGATGACATTGCCCCGATGCAGGAACTGCTCGACCTTCTGAATAAAGAAGCGATCGCCCTGCATGGCCGCGACATGCCGCTGCTGGAACAGATCCTGGCGCGCAAGCAGTCGCTGATCATCTTGCTCGAGCAGCATGGCCAGCGCCGCAGCCAGTTGCTCGGCAGCCTGGGCCTGAGTGCCGATCGCACTGGCGTGCAGGCGGTAGCCGCACAATCGCCCCATGGCGACGCGATGCTGCAGCGGCTCGACATGCTGTCGAAACTGATGGACGACTGCCAGCAGGTCAACCAGACCAACGGCCGGATCATCCAGGTACAGCAACACGTCACCAACAACCAGATCAGAATCCTCATGGGCGGCGACTCACCGTCGCTCTACGATAGCCGAGGCAGCACCTCGCCGCTGGCCAAGCCACGGGCCCTCAGCCAAGTGTGATTTTTCTATCAAGGCACGGAACATACTGGCAAAATGCCGTTACTTGCGTGTGTCGCTTTTGCCTGGAGAACGATAAGCCGTGTTCAATGAAACCGAAGCCCCGCAACCGCCAAAGGTGCTGAACACCCCCTTGGAGATTGCGGCCAACTTGCGGCAGCTGCAGGAAAGCCACGACCCCCTGATCATCACCTTCCATGACCGCAGCCAGCGCTTCCAGAGCTATGTGGTGCACGTGGACCGTGAAAGCAACACCCTGGCACTGGACGAGATGATCCCGCGCGACGGTGAAAAATTCATCGAAAACGGCGAGCACTTCCGCGTTGAGGGCTTTCACGATGGCGTACGCATCGCCTGGGAATGCGACCACGCGCTGAAGATCACCGAAGTCAACGGCCACCGCTGCTACAGCGGTGCCATGCCGCAGGAGATGACCTACCACCAGCGCCGCAACGCCTTCCGCGCCGCGCTGAAGCTGTCGCAACTGGTCGACATCATTCTCGATGGCACCCACCTGAAGGGTAACGGCGCCCTGCGTGGCAAGCTGCTGGACATCTCGGCCACCGGGTGCAAACTGCGCTTTGAAGGCAATGTCGAAGATCGCCTGCAGCTGGGCCAGGTGTACGAACGTTTCAAGGCGGGTAACCCGCTGGGCCTGGTGGACACCATGGTCGAACTGCGGCACCTGCACTATGAAGAGCGCATCAATACCACCTTTGCCGGCGTGCGCTTCCACAACCTGAGCGGGCAGGCACAGCGCAAGATCGAGAGCTTTGTGTATCAGCTGCAGCGTGAGGCGCGGCGGTTTGACAAAGACGACTATTGATCGTCGCCTGAATGCGAAAACGCCACCTGCTGAGGTGGCGTTTTCATTTGCGTTCTTCCTGCCCCGGCCTCTTCGCGGGGGAAGCCCGCTCCCACAGTGGTAGCGTCAAACCTGAGGCTATACAGTACCTGTGGGAGCGGGCTTGCCCCGCGAAGAGGCCAGTACAGGCTTATACCGACTTGCTGACCTCCTCCGGTTCAGCAGCCTGTTGCTCAGCACCTTTATCTTCTTCCTCGGTATCCTCAGCCGCCACCGGCGCCTGCATCACGTCCTGCACGGTCTGCTCATCCACCCGAGGGTCCAGCGCCGCCGACAAGGGCGAACCGGCTGCCGGCATCGCCACGTGGCCCAGCGGCGCATCCTGCACCTGGTGCAGCCCGGTAACCGCCTTCGGCCGAATGCGCCACACCAGCACCAAGGCGAAAAATACAAAGAACGCATACAGCATCTGCGCGCCCAGCATTTTCATCAGAACGCCCGCCGCCAATGGCCCGATACACGCGCCTACGCCGTAGGTGACCAGCAACATGGCCGTCAGCGACACCCGCCGCTCGCTTTCCACGTGGTCGTTGGAAAACGCCACCGCCAGCGGGTACAGGCAGAACTGCAGCAACGAAATCAGGAAGCCGAACCCGAACAGCAACTCCAGCGGCACACTGGGCAGTATCGCCAATGGCGCAGCGGCCAGCGCCAGGCCTATTGCCACGCTGCGGATCAGCACCGCCCGGTCGTAACGGTCAGACAACCAGCCCAGCGGCCACTGCACCAGCAGGCCGGCAAAAATGCAGCTACCCATGAACAGACCGATCTGCTCGGTCGTCATCCCTTGGCTTGAGGCATACAAAGGCGCCAGGCCGTAGAACGAGCCAACGATCAACCCCGAGCCCAATACCGTACTGAGCGACTGCGGCACGCGCTTGATGAAGAACTTCGGCTCCATCGGTGCCGGGCGCAAGGGTGCCGGGTGAATACGCCGGGTCATTGCCACCGGCACCAGGCACAGGGCAAAGCACATCGCCACCAGCATCAGCAGCTCCGGGCCAAGCTCAGGGTGCACCACCAGAATCAGCTGGCCGAGCACCAGCCCCAGGTACGAGGCGATCATGTAGCCGCTGAACACCGCGCCGCGGTGCTTCACATCGGCCTGCTCGTTGAGCCAGCTTTCAATGACCATGTACTGGCACATCATCCCCAGGCCGACGATCATCCGCAGCCCGACCCAGGCCGGTAGCCAACTGGTCATGCCATGGCCAAGTACCGCCGCGCCAACGATACCGGCGCAGGTGGCGTAAGCGCGAATGTGCCCTACCCGGCCAATCAGCCGGTGGCCGACCTTGCCGCCGACGGCCAGGCCAAAGTAGTTGGCCGCCATCAACGCACCCACCCACAGGCTGTCGACATGGTCGGCCGCCAGGCGCAGGGCCAGGTAGGTACTGAGCAGGCCAGAACCGATCAACATCATCAGCGCGGCGAAATACAACGACTGAAACGGCTTCCATACATTTCGCATACGTACCGAGAAGCTCCCTGATCAGGTGACGGTTGGGTGCTAGAAGCATAAGGGCAAAAATTGTGTCGCGCAGGCCCCGGCAGCGAAATAGCGCTACCAGGGCGTGTCCGGTGCAGGTGATGTCGCGATCAGGCCTGCGCCGCCAGCACCCGGCGCTCCCACGGGGTGATCTCGTCGAAGAAATCAGTCAGCTCCAGGGTTTTGCTGGCGATGTAGCCTTCGATGAACTCGCTGCCGAACAGTTCCCGTGCCAGCGCGCTGCGCTTGAGCCGTTCGAGGGCGGCATGCAGGGTACATGGCAGGCTCAGGTGCTCGGGCACTTCGAACTCGCCCTGGATGGCCGGCGATGGCTGCAGGCGCTGCTCGATGCCGTGCAACCCGGCGGCCAGGCTGGCGGCGATGGCCAGATAGGGGTTGGCGTCGGCGCCGGGCAGGCGGTTTTCGACCCGCCGCGCTGCCGGTGCACTGGCCGGAATGCGCAGGCCGGCGGCACGGTTGTCCTCGGACCAGCAGGCATTGTTTGGCGAGGCATAGGGGTGGCAAAGGCGCTGATAGGAATTGACGTTGGGCGCGAACAGCGCGGTGAAGTCGGCCATGCACGCCTGCAGGCCACCGATGAAATGGTGGAAGGTGTCGGTCGGCCGGCCTTGCTCGTCATTAAACACGTTACGCCCGCTGCCGGTTTCGACCAGGCTCTGGTGAATGTGCATGGAACTGCCAGGCGTGCGCGCCAACGGCTTGGCCATGCACACCACGGTCAGCCCATACTTGAGCGCCACTTCCTTGAGCAGGTGCTTGAACAGGAAGGTCTGGTCAGCCAGCACCAGCGGGTCGCCGTGCAACAGGTTGATCTCGAACTGGCTGACGCCCATTTCGTGCATGAACGTGTCGCGCGGCAGGCCGAGCGCAGCCATGCAGTGGTACACCTCTTTGAAGAACGGTCGCAGGCCGTTGTTGGAGCTGACACTGAACGCCGAATGGCCTAGCTCGCGGCGGCCATCGCTGCCAACGGGAGGCTGGAACGGCTGCTGCGGGTCGCTGTTGGGGGCAAACACAAAGAATTCGAGCTCGGTCGCCACCACAGGCGCCAACCCCAGCGCGGCATAGCGGGCGATCACCGCCTTGAGCTGGCCCCGGGTGGACAGTGCCGAGGGCCGGCCATCCAGTTCATTGGCATCGCAGATGGCCAGGGCGCGGCCGTCGCTGCTCCAGGGCAGGCGATGCACCTGGCTGGGTTCGGCCACCAGCGCCAGGTCACCGTCGTCGCTGCCGTAGAATTTCGCCGGTGGGTAACCGCCCATGATGCATTGCAGCAACACTCCCCGGGCCATCTGCAGGCGGCGGCCCTCCAAAAAGCCTTCGGCAGTCATCACCTTGCCGCGCGGGACGCCGTTGAGGTCGGGGGTGACGCATTCGATTTCGTCGATGCCGTGAAGCTGAGCAGTGCTCATGACGCTTGTCCTTGTTGTTGTACGCTGACAACAACATAGGCTGGGGGTGTTTAAAATATCAAGCACCCGCTTTCAACACCGCGTGCTCCCCTTCGCGGGCATGCCCGCTCCCACAGGTACGGCGCCGCCCTTGAAGTTAGCGAGATCCCTGTGGGAGCGGGCGCGCCCGCGAAGAGGCCAGCACTGGCAACCTCTATTCCCGCAAGGTCATGCCGTTGGCCGGCAGCGGCAAAGCAGTCTTGTACCGCACCTGCTTCAAGGCAAAACTCGAGCGGATATTCGCCACCCCCGGCAACCGCGTCAGGTAGTCAAGAAACCGCTCCAGCGCCTGGATGCTCGGCAGCAGTACCCGCAACAGGTAATCCGGGTCCCCGGTCATCAAGTAGCACTCCATCACCTCGGGCCGTTCGGCAATTTCCTCCTCGAAGCGGTGCAACGACTGCTCCACCTGCTTTTCCAGGCTGACATGGATGAACACGTTTACATCCAGCCCCAGCGCTTCGGGTGACAGCAACGTCACCTGTTGGCGGATTACCCCGAGTTCTTCCATGGCCCGCACGCGGTTGAAACAGGGCGTGGGCGACAGGTTGACCGAGCGGGCCAGCTCGGCGTTGGTAATGCGGGCGTTTTCCTGCAGGCTGTTGAGAATGCCGATATCGGTACGATCGAGTTTGCGCATGAGACAAAATCACCGGTTTTTTGTGTTTATGCGGAATGTTTATCTGCACCGCTCGGCAAAGGCAATCAACTTGAGAGAAAAATTCTCCTGCCGGACCACTAAGATGTAGATGACGCTGACCTACCAGTCACAAGCCGGTGTTCAGCGGCGGCCGCTTCAGAGCTCACAAAAACAAATACCCGAGCGAGCGTAAAAAGCATGAACGAGTACGCCCCCCTGCGTTTGCATGTGCCCGAGCCCACCGGCCGGCCAGGCTGCCAGACCGATTTTTCCTACCTGCGCCTCAACGACGCAGGTCAAGCCCGTAAACCCCCCGTCGATGTCGAGGCTGCCGACACTGCCGACCTGGCTCACAGCCTGGTCCGCGTGCTCGATGAGCAGGGCGACGCCCAAGGCCCTTGGGCTGAAGACATCGACCCGCAAGTCCTGCGCCAAGGCATGCGTGCCATGCTCAAGACGCGGATTTTCGACAGCCGCATGGTGGTTGCCCAGCGCCAGAAGAAGATGTCCTTCTACATGCAGAGCCTGGGCGAAGAAGCCATCGGCAGCGGCCAGGCGCTGGCGCTGAACCGCACCGACATGTGCTTCCCTACCTACCGCCAGCAAAGCATCCTGATGGCGCGAGACGTGTCGCTGGTCGAAATGATCTGCCAGCTGTTGTCCAACGAACGCGACCCGCTCAAGGGCCGCCAGCTACCAATCATGTACTCGGTACGCGAGGCTGGCTTCTTCACCATCAGCGGTAACCTGGCGACCCAGTTCGTGCAGGCGGTCGGCTGGGCCATGGCCTCGGCAATCAAGGGCGATACCAAGATCGCCTCGGCGTGGATCGGCGACGGTGCCACGGCCGAGTCAGACTTTCACACCGCCCTCACCTTTGCCCACGTGTACCGCGCCCCGGTAATCCTCAACGTGGTCAACAACCAGTGGGCCATTTCTACCTTCCAGGCCATCGCCGGTGGTGAATCGACCACCTTCGCCGGCCGTGGCGTGGGCTGCGGCATTGCCTCGCTGCGGGTGGACGGCAACGACTTTGTCGCTGTCTACGCCGCCTCGCGCTGGGCAGCCGAACGCGCCCGCCGCGGCCTAGGCCCAAGTCTGATCGAGTGGGTCACCTACCGTGCCGGCCCGCACTCGACCTCGGACGACCCCTCCAAGTACCGCCCTGCCGATGACTGGAGCCACTTCCCGTTGGGCGACCCGATCGCCCGCCTGAAGCAGCACCTGATCAAGATCGGCCACTGGTCCGAGGAAGAGCACCAGGCCACCACGGCCGAATTCGAGGCTGCGGTCATTGCCGCACAAAAAGAAGCCGAGCAGTACGGCACCCTGGCCAACGGTCACATCCCAAGCGCCGCCTCGATGTTCGAGGACGTGTACAAGGAGATGCCCGACCACCTGCGCCGTCAACGCCAGGAACTGGGGGTTTGAGATGAACGATCACAACAACAGCATCAACCCGGAAACCGCCATGGCCACCACTACCATGACCATGATCCAGGCCCTGCGCTCGGCCATGGATGTCATGCTTGAGCGCGACGACAATGTGGTTGTCTACGGCCAGGACGTCGGCTACTTCGGTGGCGTGTTCCGCTGCACCGAAGGCCTGCAGAACAAGTACGGCAAGTCCCGCGTGTTCGACGCGCCAATCTCCGAAAGCGGTATCGTCGGTACCGCCGTGGGCATGGGCGCCTACGGCCTGCGCCCGGTCGTGGAAATCCAGTTCGCCGACTACTTCTACCCGGCCTCCGACCAGATCGTCTCGGAAATGGCGCGCCTGCGTTACCGCTCAGCCGGCGAGTTCATCGCCCCGCTGACCCTGCGCATGCCGTGCGGCGGTGGCATCTATGGCGGCCAGACCCACAGCCAGAGCCCGGAAGCGATGTTCACCCAGGTGTGCGGCCTGCGCACTGTCATGCCATCCAACCCGTATGACGCCAAAGGCCTGCTGATTGCCTCGATCGAATGCGACGACCCGGTGATCTTCCTGGAGCCCAAGCGCCTGTACAACGGCCCGTTCGACGGCCACCACGACCGCCCGGTAACGCCGTGGTCGAAGCACCCACACAGTGCTGTGCCAGACGGCTACTACACCGTACCGCTGGACAAGGCCGCCATTACCCGCCCCGGCAATGACGTGACCGTGCTCACCTACGGCACCACGGTGTACGTGGCCCAGGTGGCCGCCGAGGAAAGCGGCGTCGATGCTGAAGTGATCGACCTGCGCAGCCTGTGGCCGCTGGACCTGGACACCATCGTCGAGTCGGTTAAAAAGACCGGCCGCTGCGTGGTGGTGCACGAGGCCACCCGTACCTGCGGCTTCGGTGCCGAGCTGGTGTCGTTGGTGCAAGAGCACTGCTTCCACCACCTGGAGGCGCCCATCGAGCGCGTCACCGGCTGGGACACCCCCTACCCTCACGCGCAGGAATGGGCGTATTTCCCAGGGCCTTCGCGGGTAGGTGCGGCATTGAAAAAGGTCATGGAGGTCTGAATGGGCACGCACGTCATCAAGATGCCGGACATTGGCGAAGGCATCGCACAGGTCGAGTTGGTGGAATGGTTCGTCAAGGTCGGCGACATGATCGCCGAAGACCAGGTGGTGGCCGACGTCATGACCGACAAGGCTACCGTGGAAATCCCTTCGCCGGTCAGCGGCAAGGTGCTGGCACTGGGCGGCCAGCCCGGTGAAGTGATGGCGGTCGGTAGCGAACTGATCCGCATCGAAGTGGAAGGCAGCGGCAACCATGTGGATGTGCCTCAGGCCAAACAGATAGAAACGCCCGCCGCCCCTGTGGCAGCCAAGCCGGAACTGCAGAAAGACGTAAAACCCGCTGCGTACCAGGCACCCGTCAACCACGAAGCTGCGCCCATCGTGCCGCGCCAGCCGGGCGACAAGCCGCTGGCCTCACCGGCGGTGCGCAAGCGTGCGCTGGATACCGGTATCGAACTGCGCTATGTGCACGGCAGCGGCCCGGCCGGGCGCATCTTGCACGAAGACCTTGACGCCTTCATGAGCAAGCCGCAGAGCGCCGCCGGGCAAGCCCCCAATGGCTATGCCAAGCGCACCGACAGCGAGCAGGTGCCGGTGATCGGCCTGCGCCGCAAGATCGCCCAGCGCATGCAGGATGCCAAGCGCCGGGTCGCGCACTTCAGCTATGTGGAAGAAATCGACGTCACCGCCCTGGAAGCCCTGCGCCAGCAACTCAACAGCAAGTACGGCGACAGCCGCGGCAAGCTGACCCTGCTGCCGTTCCTGGTGCGTGCCTTGGTCGTGGCGCTGCGTGACTTCCCGCAGATCAACGCCACCTACGACGACGAAGCGCAGGTCATCACCCGCCATGGCGCGGTGCATGTAGGCATTGCTACCCAGGGTGACAACGGCCTGATGGTGCCAGTGCTGCGCCATGCCGAAGCGGGCAGCCTGTGGGCCAATGCCGGCGAGATTTCGCGCCTGGCCAACGCTGCGCGCACCAACAAGGCCAACCGCGAGGAGCTGTCGGGTTCAACCATCACCCTGACCAGCCTGGGCGCCCTCGGCGGCATCGTCAGCACTCCGGTGGTCAACACCCCGGAAGTGGCAATTGTCGGCGTCAACCGCATGGTTGAGCGGCCGGTGGTGATCGACGGCCAGATCGTCGTGCGCAAGATGATGAACCTGTCCAGCTCGTTCGACCACCGCGTGGTCGACGGCATGGACGCCGCGCTGTTCATCCAGGCCGTGCGTGGCCTGCTCGAACAACCCGCCTGCCTGTTCGTGGAGTGAGCATGCAACAGACTATCCAGACTACCCTGTTGATCATCGGCGGTGGCCCTGGTGGCTACGTGGCCGCCATCCGCGCCGGGCAACTGGGCATCCCTACCGTGCTGGTGGAAGGCCAGGCACTGGGCGGTACCTGCCTGAACATCGGCTGCATTCCGTCCAAGGCGCTGATCCATGTTGCCGAGCAGTTCCACCAGACTTCACGCTTTGCCGGGCCGTCGGACCTGGGCATCAGCGTTGCTTCGCCGCGCCTGGACATCGGCCAGAGCGTGGCCTGGAAGGACGGCATCGTCGACCGCCTGACCACCGGGGTAGCTGCCCTGCTGAAGAAGCACGGGGTCAAGGTGATTCACGGCTGGGCGAAGGTGCTTGATGGCAAGCAGGTCGAGGTTGATGGCCAGCGCATCCAGTGCGAACACCTGTTGCTGGCCACCGGTTCCAGCAGCGTCGAACTGCCGATGCTGCCGCTGGGTGGGCCAGTGATTTCCTCGACCGAAGCGCTGGCACCGACGGCACTGCCGCAACACCTGGTGGTGGTGGGCGGGGGCTATATCGGCCTTGAGCTGGGCATTGCCTACCGCAAACTGGGCGCGCAGGTCAGCGTAGTGGAGGCGCGTGAGCGCATCCTGCCGACCTACGACAGCGAATTGACCGCCCCGGTGGCCGAGTCGTTGAAGAAGCTGGGCATCGCCCTGCACCTTGGCCACAGCGTCGAAGGTTACGAAAACGGTTGCCTGCTGGCCAACGACGGCAAGGGCGGGCAACTGCGCCTGGAAGCCGACCAGGTGCTGGTGGCCGTGGGCCGCCGGCCACGCACCCAAGGCTTCAACCTGGAATGCCTGGACCTGAAAATGAACGGCGCCGCCATTGCCATCGACGAACGCTGCCAGACCAGCATGCACAACGTGTGGGCCATCGGCGACGTGGCCGGCGAACCGATGCTGGCACACCGGGCCATGGCCCAGGGCGAGATGGTGGCCGAAATCGTCGCCGGCAAGGCACGCCGCTTCGAGCCTGCCGCGATTGCTGCTGTGTGCTTCACCGACCCGGAAGTGGTAGTGGTCGGCAAAACCCCGGAGCAGGCCAGCCAGCAAGGGCTGGACTGCATCGTCGCGCACTTCCCGTTTGCCGCCAACGGCCGGGCGATGAGCCTGGAATCGAAGAGCGGTTTCGTGCGCGTGGTGGCGCGCCGGGACAATCACCTGATCCTGGGCTGGCAAGCGGTTGGCGTGGCGGTTTCCGAACTGTCTACGGCGTTTGCCCAGTCGCTGGAGATGGGCGCGTGCCTGGAGGATGTGGCCGGCACCATCCATGCCCACCCGACGCTGGGTGAGGCGGTACAGGAAGCGGCATTGCGCGCCCTGGGCCACGCCCTGCATATCTGACACTGAAGCGGCCGAGGCCGATTTGGCCCGCTGCGCCGAGAGGCGCCGCGGGTCTTTTTTCATTCAGGCCACAGGACGATCCAGTAACAGGCACCGCTCCCACAATCACCGCGCGCTACTCGGCTATGGCGTTCTTGCCTGCCGCCTTGGCCCGGTACAGCGCCTTGTCGGCGCGCGCCAGCAGCGCAGGCTGGTCCTCTCCTTCCTGCCATTGGACCACGCCATAGCTCAGGGTCAGCCGGCAATCGCCCACAGGCTCCAGCTGCTCAATCACCTGACGCAAGCGTACCGCCACCTCAAGTGCATCCCTCAGCGTGGTCTGCGGCAGTACAAGGACAAACTCATCCCCGCCCCAGCGGGCCAACAGGTCCAGTTCACGCTGGCAGGTGCGCAGGTTTTCGGCCACCCGCACCAGCGCCGCATCGCCCCTAGCATGGCCGTAGCGGTCGTTGATCGGCTTGAAGTCATCCATGTCCATGGCGATCAGCGACAACGGCTGGCGGAAGCGCTTGGCCCGCTCGCACTCCAGTTGCAGGGTCTTGTCCAACCGATAGCGGTTGGCAATGCGGGTCAATGCATCGCGCTCGGCCAACTCGCGGTTTTCGTCCAGTTGCCGCTGCAACTGCTGGTTCACCCAGGACAGCTCGCGAGTGCGCTCGGCCACTAGGCACTCCAGCGACTGGTTCTTCTGTTCCAACTGGGCCACCCGGCGTTTGCCGGCATCGATATTACGGTGCGCCCCAAGCATGCGCGCCACCGAACCGTCCTGGTTATGGGCAATGATGTAGCCGCTGTCTTCGATCCACAGATAGCTGCCATCCTGGCAACGACAGCGGTATTCGATGAGGTAGCGCTCGTTGCGCTGGTTGATATACGCCTCGAAATGCGCCATTACCCGCGGGTAGTCCTCCGGATGGATCACGCTTTCCCAGGTGAGGACTGAATTGGCCATTGAATGGCTGGTGTAGCCGAGCATGGCGTACCAGCCCGGGTTGCGATAGACGTAGCCGGTATTGGCATTCCAGTCCCAGATGCCATCGCTGATCAACTCGAACAAGGTGTGCAATTGCTGTTCACTGAAGCCGGCGGGTGCCGGCCCGGTTTCCTGATTCATGGACGCTCTCCCTGATGCCCAGCAACTGCGCCCCGTTCACGGGGCTGCCGACAGTGGTGGTAATTGCCGCAGGCGGCAAGAGGATGCTTGAACCGGCAAGCATATGCCCCCCGTGCTGCCACCGGAAATAGTCGCAACGCGCTATTTTCGCCCACCGCTGCAGGCGGTATGGCTGCCGAAGTGTTTCGTATAAGATATCCGCACCGCCTGATTCTGGAATTTCCCGTGCCGTTGCCGTCTTTCAAAGCTACCGACCTGGGTGCAACGCCCTCGATGTCGGAAATCATCGCCAAACACCTGCGCGAGGCAATTATCTCGGGGCAGCTGGCCGAAGGCGAACCGGTGCGTCAGGACGAAGTGGCGCAGGCGTTCAACGTCAGCAAGATCCCGGTGCGCGAAGCCCTGAAGCGCCTGGAAGCCGAAGGCCTGGTGGATTTTCAGCGCAACCGTGGCGCGCTGGTTACCCGCATCTCGGAACCTGAACTGGCGCAGATGTTCGAGGTACGTGTGTTGCTGGAAGTGCAAGCGATTCGCCTGGCGATTCCGAACATGACCGAAGCACATTTTGCCCAGGCCGAAGCCATCTGCGCGGAGTTCATCGGCGAGGACGATGTGGGCCGCTGGGCCGACCTGAACTGGGCGCTGCACGCCTGCCTGTACGAACCGGCGCGGCGGCCTTACCTGGTCGGCCTTATCCGCTCGATCCATGACAAGGTGGAACGCTACCTGCGCATGCAAATGAGCCTGTCAGCGGGCAAGCTGCGCGCGGATCACGAGCACCGGGATATCGTTGCCGCCTGCCGGGCGCGGGATGTAGAACTGGCGGCGCGGCTGATAGAAGAACACATCAATGGCGTGTGCCAGAGCCTGTACGAGCACCTGCCCCATAACTGACCCGACAGGCTATCACCGCCCCGTGCAGGAGCAGCCTCCTGCGGCCCTTACAGAAAAACCATGACGTATTGATTTAACGGGGACGCTGTGGGAGCGGGCTTGCCCCGCGAACACCGGCAAAGCCGGTGCCATACACCCCGTGGCCCCCTTCGCGGGACCAGCCCGCTCCCACAATGACCCCGTTCTATCCTGCCAATGGCTCGACTGGAAATCTCCCTTTCTGGCTTCGTTTTTGCTTATCTAGATATCGTATACGAAATACCATATAAGGAATCGGCGGCTCCGATTTCCCCGGCGCCACCCTGCCTACTCCTTCTTCCAATAATTACGTATCGGAGTGCAAAACCATGGCCACACCCTATTCGGCGGCATCAGCGAATGTCGCAAACACAGCAGACAAGGCCCCTGCGGGCATCAAGCGTGTGGTAGCTGCGGCCATGGCCGGCGCAGTCGCCGAGTGGTACGAATTCTTCCTCTACGGCACCGCCTCGGCGCTGGTGTTCGGCCAGCTGTTCTTTCGCCAGACGGGCAGCGCCATGGACGGCATCATTGCCGCCTTTGCCCTCTACGCAGTGGGCTTTCTCGCCCGCCCCATCGGTGGCCTGGTGTTTGGCCATTACGGGGACAAGGTCGGCCGCAAGCATTTGCTGCAGATCAGCCTGATCGTGGTCGGGATAACCACCTTCCTGATGGGCTGCCTGCCCACCTTCGAGCGCATCGGCTATGCCGCGCCCATCCTCCTGGTGGTGTTGCGGCTGATCCAGGGCTTCGCCTTCGGCGGCGAATGGGGCGGCGCGGTGCTACTGGTGTCCGAGCACAGCCCGGACAACCGCCGCGGCTTCTGGGCCAGCTGGCCGCAAGCGGGCGTGCCGGCCGGCAACCTGATCGCCACTATCATCCTGCTGTTGTTGTCGTCCAACCTTAGCGAGGCGCAGTTCCTGGACTGGGGCTGGCGGGTGGCCTTCTGGTTCTCGGCAGTGGTGGTGCTGATCGGTTACTGGATCCGCACCCGAGTCGATGATGCCCCCATCTTCAAGGAAGCCCAGGCCAAGCAGCAGAAGCTGGAAAGCCAGCAACTGGGCGTAGTGGAGGTGGTCACCAAATACTGGCGCGAAGTGCTGATCGGCATTGGCGCGCGCTTTGCGGAAAACATCCTCTACTACACCGTGGTCACGTTCTCCATCACCTACCTGAAACTGGTGGTGCACAAAGACACTTCGCAAATTCTGCTGCTGATGTTCGGCGCTCACCTGCTGCACTTCTTCATGATCCCGGCCATGGGCTACCTCTCAGACATCATCGGCCGCAAGCCGGTGTACCTGATCGGCGCCGTGCTCACCGCGTTCTGGGGCTTTGTCGGTTTCCCGATGATGGACACCGGCAACGACTGGCTGATCATGGCGGCCATCACGCTGGGCCTGGCCATCGAGTCGATGACCTATGCGCCGTACTCGGCCTTGATGGCCGAACTGTTCCCCACCCACGTGCGCTACACCGCCCTGTCGTTGTGCTACCAGGTGGCGCCAATCCTGGCTGGCTCGCTGGCCCCGCTGATCGCCGTCACCTTGCTGAAGGAATACAACAGCTCCACGCCTATTGCCTGGTACCTGGTGGGCGCGGCAGCGATCTCGATTGTTGCCGTGGCGGCAGCCAAGGAAACCCGCGGCAAGTCGCTGCGCGCCGTTGACGAAGAATCCGCGGCCCGCAACGCCGGCCGTTAAGCAACCCATAAAAATCACACAATAATAGGTAACCACCATGAGCAATATCTTCAACGGCACCATGCCCGCCCTGATGACCCCGTGCACCGCCGAGCGCAAACCGGACTTCGACGCCCTGGTGCGCATGGGCCACCAGCTGATCGAGGCCGGCATGAGCGCCGTGGTGTACTGCGGTTCGATGGGCGACTGGCCACTGCTGACCG
>NZ_JAJSRO010000080.1:0-377 GCF_021283425.1 Pseudomonas sp. NMI542_15
ACCTGTGGGGGGTTGAGGTTGATGCTGAACACGCCGGTTGGGCCGACTACAGCCGTGCCCAGTTCGGTGCCATCGGCGGCAACGATACGCACAGTGCTGCCGGGTTCGGCACGGCCGGTGATGACGCTGCCGTCAGCGCTGACGGACAGCTCGGTCGGGCTGGCGGGGGCGGTGATGTCGGGCGCGGTGATCTGCGCAGGCAGAGAGGAAGCGCCGCTGTCATCAATGGCGACCACATCCAGCAGTTCGCCGTTGGCCTGGGCCGGGCTCAGCTCGATGCTGAAGGTGCCATCGTCATTAGCGATGGCGCTGCCGATCAGGGTGCCGTTGGCGTCACGCACCTCCACGCGCGTCCCCGCAGGGGCGGAACCAGTGAG
>NZ_JAJSRO010000022.1:0-108870 GCF_021283425.1 Pseudomonas sp. NMI542_15
TGCTCCCGGGAGGACCGCGCTGCAGGCCCCATCCTGGGGCCCAGCGCTTGACGGGCATCCATGCCCGTCACCTCCCTGCGCAAGCCCTGCGCTCGGCCTCCTGAAGTCGCAATCTGCGTCGCTTGAACTATCGCGCGCTTAGAAGCAGAAGCAGAAGCAGAAGCAGAAACAAGAGCGTGAGCGCGCGCGAGCGCTGGGCATCGTGGCAATGCCCGGGCGAACGCTGCGCGCGCTGCGCGGTCTGCATGTGCTGAGCGTAGCTTCATACCTTCGCAGGTGGGTTTGCCCCCGCGCTTGTGTCATCATGCTCCGACCGCCGGTGAGTCCTCCTAAAGCCTTCTATGAACAAACCATACGCATTGCTGCTTGCCTTCGCCCTGCTCCAGGGCTGCCAGAACCTGGCCCCGCAAAAGGCCGAGCCTCCCATCGCCGAAGCCGGCAAGGGCGAGGCGGAAAAGCCCGTGGTGTATGGCTCGTTCAAGCAGGACACGCTGTACAGCCTGCTGGTCGCGGAACTGGCTGGCCAGCGCAACCGCTTCGATATCGCCTTGGCCAACTACACCGACCAGGCAGCAAAAACCCAGGACCCCGGGGTTTCCGAGCGTGCCTACCGCATTGCCGAATACCTCGGCGCCGACGAGCCGGCGCTGGATAACGCGCTGGTCTGGGCCCGCAATGACCCGCAGAACCTCGACGCCCAGCGCGCCGCCGCCATCCAGCTAGCCCGCGCCGGCCGTTATGACGACGCCATGGCCTACATGGAAAAAGTGCTGCAGGGCCAAGGCGACACTCACTTCGACTTCCTCGCCTTGTCAGCCGCCGAAACCGACCAGAGCACCCGCGACGGCTTGCTGCAAAGCTTCGAGCGCCTGCTGGTGAAATACCCCGACAACGGCCAGCTGATATTCGGCAAGGCACTGCTGCTGAACCAGGACGGCAAGGCTGAAGAGGCGCTGGAGCTACTCGAATCGCACCCGACGCAAAACGGCGAAATTGCCCCGATCCTGCTGCGCGCCCGCCTGCTTCAGGCCCTGGACCGTGGCCCCGAGGCCCTGCCGCTGCTGCGCGGCGCGATCCGCGACAACCCGGATGACAAGCGCCTGCGCCTGACCTATGCCCGCACCCTGGTCGAACAGGACCGCATCGGCGATGCCAAGGGCGAGTTCCTCAGCCTGGTCCAGCAATACCCCGACGATGACGAGCTGCGTTACTCACTGGCCCTGGTGTGCCTGGAAAACAAAGACTGGGATGAAGCCGAAGGCTACCTGCAGGAGCTGGTCGAGCGCGACAGCAACGTCGACGCCGCACACCTGAACCTGGGCCGCATCCGCGAAGAACGCCACGACCCCGCTGGCGCCCTGCGCGAGTACGCCCTGGTCGGCCCTGGCCCCGATTACCTGCCGGCGCAGCTGCGCCAGGCCGACATCCTGATTGCCAACGGCCGCGGCACCGAGGCTTCACGCCTGCTCGCCGAGGCCCGCGAAGCCCAGCCGGACTACGCCATCCAGCTGTTCCTGATCGAATCGGAAAGTTACAGCAACAACAACAAGGACGCCCAGGCCAGCCAGGTGCTGCAGCAAGCCATCCAGCGCTACCCGGACGACCTCAACCTGCTGTACACGCGCGCCATGCTGGCCGAAAAGCGCGACGACCTTGGCCAACTGGAAAAGGACCTGCGCGCCATCATCGCCCGCGAGCCGGAAAATGCCATGGCCTTGAACGCCCTGGGCTACACCCTGGCCGACCGTACCACCCGCTACACCGAAGCCAAGGCGCTGATTGACAAGGCCCACCAGCTGACCCCGGACGACCCGGCGGTACTCGACAGCCTGGGCTGGGTCAATTACCGTCTGGGCAACCTCGACGAGGCTGAAACCTACCTGCGCCAAGCCTTTGCCAACTTCCCCGACCACGAAGTGGCCGCCCACCTGGGCGAAGTGCTGTGGGCTAATGGCAAGCGCCGCGAAGCCCGCCA
The DNA here is from genome assembly GCF_021283425.1 of Pseudomonas sp. NMI542_15. NCBI lineage: Bacteria > Pseudomonadati > Pseudomonadota > Gammaproteobacteria > Pseudomonadales > Pseudomonadaceae > Pseudomonas > Pseudomonas sp. NMI542_15. The sequence goes on from NZ_JAJSRO010000022.1 coordinate 1,976, forward strand.
GGTATGGGCCAAGGGCTTCGAAGCCCAGGCCGACAGCCCCATCCTGCGCAAAACCCTTTTGCGCCTGACCGGATCCGAGACCCTTTAACGCCATGTTCCTGCGCCATTGCATCACCTTCACCCTGATCGCCCTGCTGGCTGGCTGTGCCGGCTTCGGTAGCCGCGAGGCCCTGCAAGGGCACGGCGACCCGCAGCAGTGGCGCGCCCATAAAGCGCAGTTGAGCAGCCTTGATGGCTGGCAGATCAACGGCAAAGTCGGCATCCGCGCGCCGCGCGATTCAGGTAGCGGCACGCTCTTCTGGCTGCAGCGCCAGGACTATTACGACATTCGCCTGGCTGGCCCACTCGGCCGTGGTGCCGCACGACTGACCGGCCGCCCCGGTGGCGTTGTGCTCGAAGTGGCCAACCAGGGCCGCTTCGAGGCCACCAGCCCGGAAGCCCTGCTGGAAGAGCAGCTCGGCTGGCAGCTGCCAGTATCGCACCTGGTGTGGTGGGTCCGCGGCCTGCCCGCCCCCGACAGCAAGAGCAAGCTGACTCTGGACGGCGACAGCCGCCTGGCCAGCCTTGACCAGGATGGCTGGCAGGTGCAGTACCTGAGCTACACCGAACAGAATGGCTATTGGTTGCCCGAGCGCCTGAAACTGCACGGCAAGAATCTGGACGTGACCCTGGTGGTCAAGGACTGGCAGCCACGCCAGCTGGGGCACTGATTTCATGCACACGCTGACCCTGCCCGCCCCGGCCAAGCTCAACCTGTGGCTGCACATCATCGGGCGTCGCGCGGATGGCTATCACGAGCTGGAAACCGTATTCCAGTTTCTCGACCATGGCGACGAACTGAGTTTCGCCGTACGTGACGATGGCGTGATCCGCCTGCACACCGAGATCGAGGCAGTACCGCACGACAGCAACCTGATCGTGCGTGCTGCGCGCAAGCTGCAGGAACAGTCCGGCAGCCCATTGGGTGCCGATATCTGGCTGACCAAAGTGCTGCCCATGGGTGGCGGCATCGGCGGCGGCAGCTCGGACGCCGCAACCACCCTGCTGGCCCTCGCCCACCTGTGGCAACTGGACTGGGACGAAGACCGCCTGGCCGCACTGGGCCTGAGCCTGGGTGCCGACGTACCGGTATTCGTGCGCGGCCATGCGGCGTTCGCCCAGGGTGTGGGCGAACAGTTGACCCCGGTTGACCCTGTAGAGCCTTGGTATGTCGTGCTGGTGCCGCAAGTGTCTGTCAGCACAGTAGAAATTTTTTCACATCCGCAGTTGACACGTGATTCCCTCCCCCTTAATATGCGCCCCGTTCCCGAGGGAAACAGTCGAAATGACTGCCAACCGGTGGTAGAGCAGAGTTACCCAGAAGTTCGCAATGCGTTGAATTCACTGGGTAAATTCACTGAGGCTCGACTAACCGGCACTGGAAGTTGTGTGTTTGGGGCCTTCCCAAGCAAAGCCGAAGCTGATAAAGTTCTGGCCCTTCTTTCAGCGACCCAAACAGGGTTTGTGGCGAAAGGAAGCAATATTTCGATGTTGCATCGCAAGCTGCAAAGTCTGGTCAAGAAGTCGAGCGCATAAGCGTTCGCAGCAACAGATACAGGGGCGTCGCCAAGCGGTAAGGCAGCAGGTTTTGATCCTGCCATGCGTTGGTTCGAATCCAGCCGCCCCTGCCATTTTCCTTATACTCATCCAGGTATACCCTCAGCCTTCAGGTACTGCGCGTGTCCAAGATGATGGTCTTTACGGGGAACGCTAACCCCGATCTGGCTCGGCGTGTCGTACGTCAGCTGCATATCCCTCTCGGTGACGTCTCTGTCGGTAAGTTCTCCGACGGCGAAATCAGCACTGAGATCAATGAAAATGTTCGCGGTAAAGACGTTTTCATTATTCAGCCGACTTGTGCCCCGACCAACGATAACCTGATGGAACTGGTAGTGATGGCCGACGCCTTCCGCCGCTCCTCAGCATCCCGAATCACCGCCGTGATTCCTTACTTCGGATATGCCCGCCAGGACCGCCGTCCGCGTTCGGCACGTGTAGCCATCAGCGCCAAAGTTGTCGCTGACATGCTCACTGTCGTGGGTATCGACCGTGTTCTCACCGTCGACCTGCACGCTGACCAGATCCAAGGCTTCTTCGATATCCCCGTCGACAACATCTACGGCTCGCCCGTACTGGTAGACGATATCGAAGACCAGCGTTTCGAGAACCTGATGATCGTCTCCCCGGACATTGGTGGTGTCGTGCGTGCACGTGCAGTCGCCAAGTCCCTGGGTGTCGACCTGGGTATCATCGACAAACGCCGCGAAAAGGCTAACCACTCCGAGGTTATGCACATCATCGGCGACGTCGAAGGGCGCACCTGCATCCTGGTAGACGACATGGTCGACACCGCCGGCACCCTGTGCCACGCGGCCAAAGCCCTGAAAGAACACGGCGCTGCCAAGGTTTACGCCTACTGCACGCACCCTGTCCTGTCGGGCCGCGCGATCGAGAACATCGAGAAGTCGGTACTGGACGAGCTGGTGGTGACCAACACCGTTCCGCTGTCCGCCGCTGCTCAAGCCTGTGACCGTATCCGCCAGCTGGATATCGCACCGGTTGTCGCTGAAGCGGTACGCCGCATCAGCAATGAAGAATCGATCAGCGCGATGTTCCGCTAAGCGGAACGCGTGTTGATGTGAAGCGCCCCGCCCCAACATGTGTTGGGGCGGGGCTTTTTTGCCATCCCCGTTGGCGCTGGTCGCAAACGCTCTCGGGGGGCTATTTTGGAGAAACAAAATGACTGATTTTATCCTGAACGCCCAAGCGCGTACTGACCTGGGGAAAGGTGCGAGCCGCCGCCTGCGTCATGCGCTGAGCATCCCTGCCGTTGTCTACGGTGGTGACAAAGAAGCTCAATCCCTGACCATCCTGGCCAAGGAAATCACCAAGCTGTTCGAAGACGAAGCTGCCTTCAGCCACGTGATCGAGCTGAACGTTGACGGCGTCAAGCAAAACGTCATCGTCAAGGCCATGCAGCGTCACCCGGCCAAGCAGTTCATCATGCACGCTGACTTCATCCGCGTCGTTGCTGGCCAGAAGCTGACCGCTGTTGTTCCAGTGCACTTCATCAACGAAGAAGCACCGGTCAAGAAAGGCGGCGAGATCTCGCACGTTGAATCGCAGATCGAAGTTTCCTGCGAAGCCAAAGACCTGCCTGAGTTCATCGAAGTTGACCTGGCCAACGCTGAAATCGGCACCATCATCCACCTGTCGGACCTGAAAGCTCCGAAAGGCGTAGAGTTCGTAGCTCTGGCCCACGGTGATGACAAAGCTGTTGCCAACGTTCACGCTCCACGCGTTGCTCCAGAAGCAGAAGGCGCTGCCGAGTAATCCACTCGCACGCCGGCGTTGATCGGGTTACAGTGCCGCGCGCACTGTGACCCACCAACTCCAAGGAAGAGCCCCTGACGTGACCGCCATCCAGTTGATCGTTGGCCTGGGTAACCCCGGCCCCGAATACGAACAGACCCGGCATAACGCAGGGGCTCTTTTCGTTGAACGCATTGCCAGCGCCCAGCGTGTATCGCTGACTGCTGACAAAAAATATTTCGGCCTGACGGCTAAGTTCAGCCATCAGGGCAACGACGTTCGTTTGTTGATCCCCACCACCTACATGAACCGCAGCGGCCAGGCCGTGGCGGCCTTGGCCAATTTCTTCCGCATCAAGCCGGAAGCAATCCTGGTGGCGCACGACGAACTCGACCTGCCTCCGGGCGTTGCCAAGCTCAAGCGCGGCGGCGGCCATGGTGGGCATAACGGCCTGCGCGACATCATCGCGCAGCTCGGCAACCAGAACGACTTCCACCGCCTGCGGCTTGGCATTGGCCACCCGGGTGACGCCAAACTGGTATCCAACTTCGTCCTGGGCCGCGCGCCGCGCGCCGAGCAGGAGAAGCTCGACGCCAGCATCGATTTTGCCCTCGGCGTGCTGCCGGACGTGCTTGCCGGCGACTTTGCCAAGGCGATGCGCGAGCTGCACAGCCAGAAGGCCTGATTCCTTTAGAGAGGGGAATACCCATGGGTTTCAATTGCGGCATCGTCGGCCTGCCCAACGTCGGCAAGTCCACCCTGTTCAACGCCCTGACCAAGTCTGGCATCGCGGCGGAGAACTTCCCTTTCTGCACCATCGAGCCAAACAGCGGCATCGTGCCGATGCCTGATGCTCGTCTGGCTGCGCTGGCTGAAATCGTCAAGCCAAACCGCATCCTGCCGACCACCATGGAATTCGTCGATATCGCCGGCCTGGTTGCCGGTGCCTCGAAAGGCGAAGGCCTGGGCAACAAGTTCCTCGCCAACATCCGCGAGACCGACGCCATTGCCCACGTGGTGCGCTGCTTCGAAGACGAAAACGTGATCCACGTTTCCAACAGCGTCGACCCCAAGCGTGACATCGAGATCATCGACCTCGAACTGATCTTCGCCGACCTCGACAGCTGCGAAAAGCAACTGCAGAAAGTAGCCCGCAACGCCAAGGGCGGCGACAAGGAAGCCTTGGCGCAAAAGGCCATTCTGGAAAAGCTGATCCCGCACTTCACCGAAGGCAAGCCTGCACGCAGCCTGATGAAGAACATGGCTGACGACGAAAAAGCCGTCATCCGTGGCTTCCACCTGCTGACCAGCAAGCCGGTGATGTACATCGCCAACGTCGCCGAAGACGGCTTCGACAACAACCCGCACCTGGACGTGGTCAAGGCCATTGCCGAGGAAGAGGGCGCGGTCGTTGTACCGGTGTGCAACAAGATCGAAGCAGAAATCGCCGAGCTGGACGACGGCGAAGAGAAGGACATGTTCCTCGAGGCCCTGGGCCTGGAAGAGCCTGGCCTGAACCGCGTGATCCGCGCCGGTTACGAGCTGCTGAACCTGCAGACCTACTTCACTGCCGGCGTGCAGGAAGTACGTGCCTGGACCGTACGCGTCGGCGCCACTGCACCACAGGCTGCTGGTGTTATCCACACCGACTTCGAAAAAGGTTTCATCCGCGCTGAGGTGGTGGCCTATGACGACTTCATCCAGTTCAAGGGTGAAGGCGGTGCGAAGGAAGCCGGCAAGTGGCGCCTGGAAGGCAAGGATTACATCGTCAAGGATGGCGACGTGATGCACTTCCGCTTCAACGTCTGATTCAGCAGACGTTCACAGCGTCTCAAGAGACGACCCAGCCCTGAAACAGGCGAAATGTCTGTTCAGGACGGGTCACTCAACACGAAGAAGCCGCGCACCTGCGCGGCTTCTTCGTTTCTAGGGGCATAGCATCTAAGCTGAAACTCAGCACCCTCCTCCCCTGAGCCCGCACCATGCCCGAACCAACGCGCTTCGACTGGCAACGCTGGCTACCCGGCCTGGTGACCCTGCTCCACTATCAACGCGCCTGGTTAGCCAAGGACATCGCCGCCGGCCTGGTGCTGACCACCATGCTGGTACCGGTGGGCATTGCCTACGCCGAAGCGTCCGGCGTACCCGGAATCTACGGCCTGTACGCCACCATCATCCCGTTGCTGGTCTACGCCCTGTTCGGCCCCAGCCGAATCCTGGTGCTGGGCCCGGATTCGGCGCTGGCCGCGCCGATCCTGGCGGTGGTGGTGCAGCACGCCGCCAGCGACCCACAGCGGGCAATCGCCATCGCCAGCATGATGGCGCTGATCGCCGGGGCGTTCTGCGTGATTGCCGGGCTGCTGCGCCTGGGCTTCATCACCGAGTTGCTGTCCAAGCCGATCCGCTATGGCTACATGAACCGCATGCAACAGTGGGAGTTCTGGCTGTCGTTCACCTGCTTCGTCGGTGTGGCGGTGTTTGGGGCCATTCCCGGTATCTGCATTGCGGTGGCAATCGCGGTGATCGAGTTTCTGTGGGACGGCTGGCGGCCACACCATGCAGTGCTGGGCCGGGTGGATGGCACCCGGGGCTACCACGATGTGCAGCGTTATCCACAGGCTCGACGTATTCCGGGGCTGGTGCTGCTGCGTTGGGATGCGCCGCTGTTCTTTGCCAATGCCGAGCAGTTCCAAAGTACCGTGATGGCGGCCGTGGACGAGTCGCCGACGCCGGTGCAGCGGCTGATAATAGCGGTGGAACCAGTGACCAGTATCGACATCACCTCGGCAGACATGCTGGCCGAACTGGACCGGGCACTGGAGGCTCGAGGGGTGGAATTGCAGTTTGCCGAGATGAAGGACCCGGTGAAGGACAAGATGCGGCGGTTCGAGTTGTTTCAGCATATAGGGGAGACGGCCTTTCACCCCACGGTGGGTGCCGCTGTGGATGCTTATCTGGAAGAAAGTGGGGTTGATTGGCAGCCCTAGGTTCCTTGTACTGGCTGCTTCGCGGATTCCCCCCCTCCGAAAAACTCACGCCGACTCCGAAGGCGGTCCCACCACCGTCGCCTGCAGCAGGCTGCCGTCCTGTGGCATGAGCGCTAACCCTCGCAGCGCCCCACAGGGAGGGGTTCAAAAGCGTTCTTCGACGACCTTGAACGGGTAGGCCACGGCCTTGTACTTGCCGACCTTGCCGCGTTTGGGCAGCTTCACCACCCGGTCACGGGTGATGTCCTTGTACGGAATACGGCTGAGCAAATGGCTGATGATGTTCAGGCGGGCACGACGTTTGTCGTCCGAGTGCGCCATGAACCACGGCGCCCAGGCTGTATCCGAGGCCTGGAACATGTCGTCCCGTGCTTGGGTGTAGTCATCCCAACGGGTATACGATTTAAGGTCCATGGGCGAAAGCTTCCACAGCTTGCGACCATCGTTGATGCGATCCTCCAGGCGGCGGGTCTGCTCCTCGGCGCTGACCTCGAGCCAGTACTTGATGAGGATGATGCCCGACTCGACCATGACCTTTTCGAACACGGGCACCCCGGCGAGAAACTTGTCGACAAGGTTGCCGGAGCAAAAGCCCATGACCCGCTCAACCCCCGCACGGTTGTACCAGCTGCGATCGAAGATCACCACCTCGCCCGCGGCGGGCAAATGCCCCACGTAGCGCTGCAGGAACATCTGGGTTTTTTCCCGATCGGTCGGTGCCGGCAGCGCCACCACGCGAAACACCCGCGGGCTGACCCGCTCGGTAATGGCCTTGATGGTGCCGCCCTTGCCGGCGCCATCACGGCCTTCGAAGACAATGCATACCTTCAGCCCCTTGGCCACCACCCACTCCTGCAGCTTTACCAGCTCTACATGCAGATGCTTGAGCGCTTTTTCGTAGGCCTTGCCGCCCAGTTTTTCTGGCTGTTGCTGGGTGGATTTCTTCCTGGACGGCTTCGACATGACACTCTCCTGAGGGCGAATGAAGAGTCAGTATGGTCGATTCATACCGGTTTGCCGCTTCGCTTGCAGGTTGAGGCGGAGCTGCGGTGCAGCCCCGAGGAGGCGCTACTTGGCCAGCTTGTTGTAACTGGTCATCAGGTTGCGGTAGTCCGGTATATGGTTGGAGAACAGGGTACCCAAGCCCTCGACGTCGTTGCGCCAGTCGCGGTGCAGCTCGCAAGCCACGCCGAACCAGATCATCAGCTGCGCCCCGGCAGCCTCCATGCGCCGCCACGCCGAGTCACGGGTCAGCTCGTTGAAGGTGCCAGAGGCGTCGGTGACGACGAACACCTCAAAGCCCTCCTCCAGCGCCGACAGGGCCGGGAAGGCCACGCACACTTCAGTGACCACACCGGCAATCAGCAGCTGCTTCTTGCCGGTGGCTTTTACGGCTTTGACAAAGTCTTCGTTGTCCCAGGCATTGATGTTGCCGGGGCGCGCAATGTAGGGGGCGTCGGGGAACTGCTCTTTCAGTTCCGGCACCAGCGGGCCATTGGGGCCGGTCTCGAAGCTGGTGGTAAGGATGGTCGGCAGCTTGAAGTACTTGGCCAGGTCGGCCAGGGCCAGTACGTTGTTCTTGAAGCGGTCGGGGTCGATGTCCCTTACCAGCGAGAGCAGGCCGGCCTGGTGGTCGACCAGCAGTACGGCGGCGTTGTTCTTGTCCAGACGCTTGTATTGGAAGGTCACGGTGAACTCCTTGCTTCAGCGGGTTGGGAGTATCAGCGTAGGCAAGGATGAACGGTGGGACAGACCGTCAGTCGGTTCGCCTGTTGTTGCCTGTACTGGCCTCATCGCCGGCAAGCCAGCGCCCACAGAGTGGCGCACGGACAGAACCTGCGCCCCGCCATCACTTCACAAATTCCTGAACTGATTATTTGCCTTCAGCGATTTGTCCCCTCGCCAACCGCCACCAGAATCGCTTCACCATAATCACAAAAACCGTGAGGCCACTCCCGTGGACCAGACACTTCAGGTGCGCCAAGCCGCCGCCGACCTCGTTGCCGCGTTCGCCAGCAACGACACCGCCCGCTATTTCGCCTGTTTCAGCGAAGACGCGACGTTCCTTTTCCACACCTTGCCGCAACCGCTGCTGGCGCGCCGTGCCTACGAAGACCTCTGGGCCCAGTGGCAGGCCGAAGGGTTTGCAGTGCTCGCCTGCGAATCGGCCAATGCCCACGTGAGCCTGCAAGGCGATGTGGCGATCTTCATGCACGATGTGGCCACGCATATCCGCATCGCCGGTGAAGAACACCGCATGAGCGAGCGCGAGACTATCGTCTTCCGCCGCCAGGGTGACCAGTGGCTGGCCTGCCACGAGCACCTGTCGGTCGTCTCGCCGGCCTGATCACTTTTTTACGCGGCCCTGCCGCTCTGCCATCGCACCCACAAGAAGGCCCGCGCACTGCGCCGGCTACAACAACCGCGCTGGAGCATCACCATGAGCCACTCGACCGGTATCGAGACCAACGGCGTCGAACAGATCCCTGATGATCAACGCGACGCCTCCCCGCTGGACCTCTTCCGCCTGATCTTCGGCGGCGCCAATACCTTCGCCACCGCAGTGCTGGGCAGCTTCCCCGTGCTGTTCGGCCTGTCGTTCCAGGCAGGCGTTTGGGCCATTCTGCTCGGCGTTGGCGTGGGCGCCCTGATTCTTGCGCCGATGGGTTTGTTCGGCGCACTCAACGGTACCAACAACGCCGTGTCGTCGGGCGCGCACTTTGGTGTGCACGGGCGTATCGTCGGCTCGTTCCTGTCGCTGCTCACGGCCGTGGCGTTCTTCTCGCTGTCGGTGTGGAGCTCGGGCGACGCCCTGGTCGGCGGTGCCAAGCGCCTGGCCGGCCTGCCGGAAACCGACCTCACCCTGGGCCTGGCCTACGGCCTGTTCGCGGTGCTGGTGCTGGTGGTGTGCATCTTTGGCTTCCGCTTCATGCTGTGGGTGAACAAGATTGCCGTGTGGGCTTCAAGCCTGCTGTTCCTGCTGGGCATCGTGGCCTTTGCCGGGCCGTTCGATGCCGGCTACGCAGGCAGCGTCAACCTTGGCCAGGCAGGCTTCTGGGCGGCGTTCGTCGGTGCGGCGATCCTGGCCATGAGCAACCCGGTGTCGTTCGGCGCTTTCCTGGGCGACTGGTCGCGCTATATCCCGCGTGAAACACCCAAGGCGCGCATCATGCTGGCGGTGATAGCAGCCCAGGGCGCAACGCTGATTCCTTTCCTGTTCGGCCTTTGCACCGCCACCTTGGTAGCGACCCAGGCACCGGACTACATCGCCGCCAATAATTATGTGGGTGGCCTGTTGGCAGTGGCGCCAAGCTGGTTCTTCCTGCCGGTGTGCCTGATTGCGGTGATCGGCGGCATGTCCACCGGCACCACTGCGCTGTATGGCACCGGCCTGGACATGTCCAGCGTGTTCCCGCGCCTGCTCAGCCGCGCCGGCGCCACGCTGCTGATCGGTGTGCTGGCAATCGGCTTCATCTTTGTCGGCCGTTTCACTTTCAACCTGGTGCAAAGCGTGTCGACCTTCGCGGTACTCATCATCACCTGCACAAGCCCATGGATGGTGATCATGATCCTCGGCCTGATCACTCGCCGCGGTTTCTACCACGCCGATGACCTGCAGGTATTCACCCGCGGCCAGCGTGGTGGCCACTACTGGTTCCAGCATGGCTGGAACTGGCGCGGCATGGGGGCGTGGCTCCCCAGCGCGGCGGTCGGCCTGTGCTTCGTCAACCTGCCCGGGCAGTTCGTCGGCCCGCTGGGCGACCTGGCCGGCGGCATCGACCTGAGCCTGCCGGTCACCCTGGGGCTGGCTGGCGTGCTGTACCTGCTGCTGCTCAACCTGTTCCCTGAACCTGCGGGCGTGTATGGCCCCCAGGGCCCGCGCTGGGTGCGGTGCAAAAGCACCGCGCACACGCCTGTGACCACTGCCGAAATGGCCTGACTGGAAACCGACCATGACCAACTCCCACTACATCGCCGGCCGCTGGGTCGAAGGCCAAGGCAACGACTGCATCAGCGTCAATGACCCTGCGCTGGGGCAACCGTTCGCCGAGTTCATGGCTGCCAGCGTGGCCCAGGTCGACCAGGCCGTAGCCGCTGCCCGCAACGCCCTGCCCGCCTGGAAAAGCACCAGCGCCAGCGAACGTGCAGCTTTCCTGCGCGGCTTTGCCGAGCAGCTCGGGCAGCGCCGTGAAGCGCTGATCGCCTTGCAGATGCGCAACAACGGCAAGCCCCGTCACGAGGCGGAAATCGACCTGGATGACGCCATCGCCACCTTCTGCTACTACGCCGAGCTCGCAGAGCAGTTGCCTGCGAAGCATCGCGACGTCCCGCTGGCCGCCCCAGGCTTCACTGCGCGCACCCGCCTGGAGCCGGTGGGTGTGGTCGGCCTGATCGTACCGTGGAACTTCCCGCTGGTGACCAGCGCCTGGAAGCTCGCGCCGGCCTTGGCTGCCGGGTGCACCGTGGTGCTCAAGCCATCGGAGGTCACCCCGCTGATCGAGCAGGCCTACGGCCAGATTGCCGACGCTCTGGGCCTGCCGGCGGGGGTGCTGAACATTGTCAACGGCAAGGCCGAGACCGGTGCCGCGCTGAGCAATCACAATGGCCTGGACAAACTGTCGTTCACCGGCAGCAACAGCGTCGGCAGCCAGGTGATGCGCAGTGCGTCGGCACAGTGCCGGCCGGTGACGCTGGAGCTGGGCGGCAAGTCGGCGATCGTGGTGTTTGACGATTGCGATGTCGACCAGGCAGTGGAGTGGATTGTCGCCGGTATCAGCTGGAACGCGGGGCAGATGTGTTCGGCCACCTCGCGGCTGCTGGTGCAGGACGGTATTGCCGATGCACTGCTGCCACGCTTGCAGGCGGCACTGGAAAACCTGCGGATTGGCAACCCGCTGACCGAGGAGGTCGACATGGGCCCGCTGACCAGCCAGGCCCAGTGGCTGGAGGTGGCCAGCTACTTTGCCACGGCGCGCGAAGAAGGCTTGCAGTGCCTGGCCGGTGGCAAGGCGTTGGACCGCGACGGCTGGTTCGTCAGCCCTACGCTGTATACCGATGTGCCGAAACACAGCCGCCTGTGGACCGAAGAAATCTTTGGCCCGGTGCTGTGCGCACGCCGGTTTGCCAGTGAAGAGCAGGCGATTACCGAGGCCAATGACAGCCGCTTCGGGCTGGTGGCGACCGTGTGCTCTGCCGATTTGGACCGCGCCGAGCGTGTGGCCGATGCGCTGGAGGTTGGCCATGTGTGGATCAACTCGGTGCAGGCGGTGTTCGTCGAAACCTCGTGGGGCGGTACCAAGGGTAGCGGCATCGGCCGTGAGCTGGGGCCTTGGGGGTTGTCGGCCTACCAATCGGTCAAGCATGTGACGCGTTGCCTCGGCTGATATCGCAAGGGGCCGCGTTGCCGCCCATTCGCGGGTAAACCCGCTCCCACAAGTACGGTGCTGTCCTTGAAAATTGCACTGAACCTGTGGGAGCGGGTTCACCCGCGAAGAGGCCGGTACAGGTAGAACAAAACTCCGCCCTGCGTGACTTTCTCCGCCCGCTGCAAAGTCCCACTTCCTGGTACCCCAACAATCACAACACCAGGCCGGACCACCCATGCACCCTCAACGCACCGCCTTGCACAACGAACTGCACGCCCGCCCGTCGCTGTACTTCGACGGCCCGGCGCATGTCTTCCACCTGGCCTTTGCTCGGCGGTGATGCTGCCTGTGCAGCGCTGCTGCAACGCTGCTGCCCGGAGGCCCTGGACACCGCTGCCGCGCAAGGCATCACCTGCCTGGATGGCCACCCGTTCAAGTGGGAACGCCACACCGAGTTCTTCACCCTGACACTGATGGTGCCGTGCGCTGCCACCGACACCGAATGGCGGCCCCTGCCTCCCGTGCTGGCCGAAGCCATCGCCCCGCAGGTGGCGCAGGTGATCAACGCCGTGCAGGTGCTGGTGCGTGACGAACAGGGGCTTGACCTGCCTCGCTATGGTTTCAAAGATCCGTGCGGCTCGTGCGTTGGCGGGGGCGATGCGGTGGTGTGGAGCGATTTCCGCCTGACCGAAGATGGTACCAACCGTTTCCTGTTCATCAACCGCCGCCTCAGTGCCTACCGCCAGGGCCGCATGATCCGCCGTCTGCTGGAAATCGAGACGTACCGCATGATGGCCTCGCTGACCCTGGCCACGGCCAAGGCTCTGAGCCAAGAACTGGATACTTTCGACAAGACGTTGGTCAGCCTCTCGGAGCGCAGTGCCGGGGGGGACGGCCATGACTCCAAAGGGTTACTGGACGCCATTGCCCACTTGTCACGCCAGGTGGTCAGCCACACGGTAAAAACCCGCCACCGCTTCGGCGCCACCCAGGCCTATGCGCAACTGGTGTTCGAACGCCTGGGCGAGCTGCGGGAAAGCCATGTAGGCGACTGCCAGCGCCTGGGGGTGTTCATCGAGCGTCGGTTCAAGCCGACTGTGCGCTATTGCGCGGCGACCGAGCAGCGGCTGGAGCAATTGGCGAAAAACGTGGCAAACCTGGGCGACCTGTTGCAGGCGCGTGTTCAGGTAGAAATGGAAGAACAGAACGCCGAGATCCTGCGCAGCCTCAATGCCCGGGCCGATGCCCAGGTGAAGATCCAGCGGGCGGTAGAGGGGCTGTCGATCATTGCCATCACCTACTACCTGCTGAATTTGTTCAAGCTGCTGTATGGCGGGCTGAATGTGCTGGGGTTGGGGCTGACGGCGCGGGATGGACTGCTGGCCATGGCGCCTCCGGTGCTGCTGGTATTGTTGGTGATTCTGCTGAGGATCAAGCAGGCCAAGCAGCATTGAATTCGGGGGCGCTATGCGCCACTTTCGCGGCACAAGGCCGCTCCTACAAGGGATCGCGTGCCCTGATAGCGTTCGCATTCCCTGTAGGAGCGGCCTTGTGCCGCGAAAGGGCTGCGCAGCAGCCCCCGCTCTTTACACCGACTCGTCAGCGGGGCGCGTACCCTCCTGCACCAGCACCATGCTCTGCGGCGAAGACAGCGGAATGCCTTCATCACGCAGCCGCCCAAGAATGGTGAACAGCAAGTCGCTACGGGTGCCTGACACCTGCCGCGGCCCCGCCACGTAACCACTGACGCCAATCACCATGCCACTGGCAGTCAGGTCCTTGAACGACACCGAAGTGGCGGGCGCATCCAGAATCGCCTCATGCTCGTGGTACGCCGTCAACAACAGCTCGCGTACCCGGTTGGCGTCGGTCTCCAATGGCAGGGTCAAGGTAATGCCGACCACGCCCAGCGCATTGCCCATGGTCACGTTGCGCACGTTCTGCGAAATGAACTGGGAATTAGGCACGATCACCGTCGAGCGGTCGGACATCTGAATTTCGGTGGCGCGCACATTGATGCGGCGGATATCCCCCTCGACGCCCGCCAGGCTGACCCAGTCGCCCACCTTGACGGGGCGCTCGGTGAGCAGGATCAGGCCGGAGATGAAGTTCTGCACGATTTGCTGCAAGCCAAAACCGATACCCACCGACAGGGCACTGACCACCCAAGTCAGGCTGGTGAGGTTGATGCGCAGGGTCGACATTACCAGCATGGCCAGGAACAGGAAGCCCAGGTAGCCCACCAGGGTCACCAGCGAGGCACGCATGCCGGCGTCCATGTCGGTTTCCGGCAGCAGGCGGTCACTCAGCCAGCGCTTGACCACGCGAATGGCGAACAGGCCGCCGAAGAAGATCGCCAGGGCCAGCAGGATATCCTGCGGCACGATGTTGAGGTTGCCAAGCAGCTTGCCGCCGGTGCCGTCCCAGTCGCCCAGGCTCATCAGCAGCTCGCTGGGGCTGGTGCCCGACGGCATCAGCACCAGCAACAGCGCCAGGAACAGGATGACGGTACGGCCGATGCCGGCCAGGACAGTGCTGGCCTGTGCCTGGTGGCGAGGCGCCAGGCCCAGGGTCGAGGCCAGCGCCAGACCACCTGGCTGACGTGGCGACAGCAAGGTTTCGCACAGGTCACCGAAGAAGGTGGTCAGCAAGTAGGCACAGGTGACCACCAGGCTGACCCACAGCAATTTGGCGGTGAGGAAATAGGCGAGTGTCAGATAGCCGGTGAGCAGGGCCAGCAAGATCAGCGTCAGCCAGATCACCATCACGAACGGGATCAGCCCGGTCAGGCCGGTGGGGCGCTCCAGATCATGCTTGCGCAGGGTTCGGCGATAACCTAGCAATGCGCCGGCAAAGATAAGCGCCACCACCAGCGCGGTGAGGCCATTGACCGCCACAGTCAGTGCCAGGCTGGCGCCGATGACGCTGTTGATGCGCTCCATGGTCATCATGACCATCAGCGCCAACGCCAGTACCTTCGGGAACCAACCGAGCGCACTGGCCACTTCGTCATGGATCGGCGGCAGGCGCCAGGACGGGCGCTGCAGCATCAGCATGGCGCGGCCCAGGCCGGTGATGAAGGCGCTGAACACCACCAGGGTAAGGATGTGGTTGACCAGGCTTGCGATATCGGAGCCCAGCTGTGCGCTGCTCTCCAGGCCCCAGCGCAGCAGCGATACAGAGCCGGCAATGGTACCCAGGGTTGCCAGGCTGACGCCAAGCGCCAAGGCGCTGCGGCGCAAGCGGCCCTCGGGCAACCAGCCGACCATGGCACTGGCCAGCAGACGCTCGAGCACACGGCGCACCAAGGTCCAGACCAGAATCGCCGCCACCAGGCTGGTAATGAACAGCCAGCGGTTTTCGGCGCTGAGGGCACTGCCAATGGCATCGGCCGCCTCGCCGCGCAGGTCACGCACACGCGCCACGTCGTCCTGGGTAGGGCGGATGATGCTTTGCCAGAACGCCGGGCTTAGTGGCGAAGCCGCACGGCTGGTGATTTGCGAATTGAACTGGCTACGGCGCAGGTTGACGATTTGCGTGGAAAGGTCGCGAGCCGACTGATTCAGCTTGGTGGCCTGATCCTGCTGGGCTACCAGCGCCTTTTTTTCGGCCTCCAGCGCTTTGCGCTGCTGCGTGAGGGTGGCGGCCTCGTCCGGCTGGGCCGGGCCGATGACCTTCAGCTTGTCCTCGAGTTTTTCCAGGTCGGCGGTGCGCTGGGTACTCAATGCATCAGCCTGGCGCTGAACCTGCATCGCCGCCAGGCGCAATTGCGACAGCAGGTCGTCGTTGGCCTCGCTGGTGACGCCCTGGCGGATCAGGTCCAGCCGGTCGCTCAGCTGTTCGATGCTGGCGTTTTCATCCAGCGCTGGCGCATCGGCAGCCACCAGATTGGACAATGGCGTGGCCGGGGCCGACCAGGCCGGGCTGGCAATGGCCAGCATCAGGGCCAACAGGACCATCAGGCCTGGGCAAAAACGGGCAAGGCTGACACGCCTCATCGAAGTATCCTCTTTACAACTCGATTTGGCGGGGGATTCTACGCGGCTTCAGGCTATCAGGAGAGTGCCGTCTCTCGCGTGAGCAGTTGCTGTTTGCGCTCGACACCCCAACGGTAGCCACTGATATCGCCGTCCCGACGCACCACCCGATGGCAAGGGATGGCCACGGCGATGTGGTTGGCCGCACAGGCCATGGCCACCGCGCGCACCGCTTTGGGCGCACCGATTCGTTCGGCAATGTCGGTGTAGCTGACCCGGCTGCCGGCCGGCACCTCGCGCAGGGCCTGCCACACCCGCTCCTGAAACGCCGTACCTTGCACATCCAGTGGCAACGCCAGGCCCAGTGCCGGGGCTTCGACAAAGCCCACCACTTCGGCGACCAACTGTTCGTAGGCACTGTCGCCGCCGATCAGGCGGGCCTTGGGGAACTGGTCCTGCAGGTCGTACAACAGGGACTCGGGGTCGTCGCCCAGCAGAATCGCGCAAATGCCCTTCTCGCTCTGGGCCACCAGGATCGCCCCCAGCGAACACTGGCCGAGGGCGAAGTGGATGGTGGCCCCTGCGCCACCGGCACGGTACTGGCGGGGGAGCATGCCCAGGCGCTGATCGGCGCTTTCGTAGAAGCGGCTGTTGGAGTTGAAGCCGGCATCGTAGATGGCGTCGGTGACTGAACGCTGG
The DNA here is from genome assembly GCF_021283425.1 of Pseudomonas sp. NMI542_15. Taxonomy (NCBI): domain Bacteria; kingdom Pseudomonadati; phylum Pseudomonadota; class Gammaproteobacteria; order Pseudomonadales; family Pseudomonadaceae; genus Pseudomonas; species Pseudomonas sp. NMI542_15. The sequence goes on from NZ_JAJSRO010000022.1 coordinate 18,356, forward strand.
CCATCTTCCAGGTGCTCACGCAGGCGCCGGGCACGAAAGGCAGTGGCATAGGCCTTGGGGGTAACGCCGGTTTCGGCCTTGAACAAGCGGTGCAGGTGGAAGGGGCTTACGGCCAGTTGCGCACTGAGCTGGTCGAGGCTGGGCGCAGGGTCGATGGTTTCGATCAGGCGGCAGGCGCGGGTGATCAGTTGGCTGTGGCGGGCGGCGCTGGCCTTGCTGATACAACGTTTGCAGGCACGATAGCCCGCGGCTTCGGCAGCAGCCGGGGAGTCGTAGAATTCGACATTGGTGCGCTTGGCCATGCGAGATTTGCAGCCGGGGTGGCAGTACACGCCCGTGGTACGTACGGCGTAGACGAAGTGGCCTGTGGCGGTGGAGTCGCGGGACGCCACGGCTTGCCAGCGTTGGTCGGGGGTGATGTAGAGATTCATGGGTTAGCATCCAGATAAGTTGTCGCCTGTACGGGCCTCTTCGCGGGCACGCCCGCTCCCACAGATCCTCTGCAGGGTTCGAGCCTGTGGGAGCGGGCATGCCCGCGAAGGGGCCCGTACAGGCGATGCAAAACTTCAGGCCCGCCACAGGTACCAGGCCGCCACGGTCCGAAACGGCCGCCAGCCGCCGCCCAGGGAGCGCATCTGCGCCGGTGTCGGCGCTTTGTCCAGGCCCTTTAGCCGTCGGTATCCCTCGCGAACGCCAAAATCGTCCACCGGCAGAATGTCCGAACGCTCCAGGCTATAAATCAGCAGCATCTCCACCGTCCATCGCCCTACCCCACGCAAGGCTACCAGGCGTTCGATCAGTGCTTCGTCGGCCATGGTCAATGCCTCTTCACGCGTCGGTACCAGGCCTTCCAGCCGCGCCTGGGCAATGCCCTGAATCGTCGCCAGCTTGCTCGCCGAAAAGCCGCAGGCACGCAGGATTTGCGGGCTGACCGTCAGCAATTGCTCTGCCGTCGGGAACGCACTCTCCGGGAACAACGCCAGCAACCGGCCAAGGATTGCTTCGGCAGCACGGGCATGCAGTTGCTGGTAGGCAATGGCCCGCACCAACGCCTCGTAAGGCTCCCGCCCCGGCGTGGCCTGGTGCAGGCAAGGCCCGGTCGCAGCAATGTGCCGCGACCAGTCCGGGTCGAGTGCTGCCAGGTATTCAGTGGCCTTGCGGTAGGCCTCGGGTGAAAGGTCGGCCAGTATCATGGCGCCTCCAACAGGTTGAATGCAGGGCCAGCTTAGCCCAACCATTCATCGGTTAAACGCCGGTTCTTGCGCGGCGAATTCCTGGCATACCATTGCCCTGTGCCGTTATCCCCGCATAGAATTGAGAACTATTCACAATCGCACAGTTCACAGGACCGGGCCCTCGTTACGATGCAGATCAACGACACGTTCAAGCCGACCGAGGTCGCTCTGCTCTATCAGGCCCACCATAGCTGGCTTCGCGGCTGGTTGCGCAACCGGGTGGGGTGCAGCGAGCATGCGGCCGACCTGGCCCAGGACACCTTCGTGCGGCTATTGCGGGCCCGCCAGGTTTCGCCGCTTAAAGAGCCACGCGCCTATCTCAGCAGCATCGCCCGTGGCCTGATGATCGACCAGTTCCGCCGTCGCGCACTGGAACACGCCTACCAGCAAAGTCTGGCCCACCTGCCCGAAGCCGAGGCACCCAGCGAAGAGCACCGGCTGGTCATTCTCGATGCCCTGGACCGCCTCGACCGTGCCCTGAACCAGCTGAAGCCGCGTGTTCGCCAGGCGTTTCTGCTGGCTCAACTGGACGGCTTGAGCATCGTGCAGATCGCCCAGCAGCTGGAAGTGTCGCGGGCCACCGTCGAGCGCGACCTGGCCAAAGCCTTGGGTGTCTGCTACCGGTTGCGTTACGCCGATGCATGAGCACGCCCCGGCACAGGCACAGGTCGACCAAGCCATCGACTGGCTGGTGAAGCTGCGCTTCGACCGCCCCACCCCCCGTACTGAGCAGCAATTCCAGCACTGGCTGGCCAGCCACCCGCACAACCCGCTGGCCTGGCAACGGGTCAGCCAACTGGGCGACGAACTGGCCGGGCTGCCCAAGGACCTGAGCCGGCGCACCCTGGACGGCAGCCAGCGCCAGCGCAGCAGCCGACGAGACCACCTCAAGCTACTGGCGCTGCTGGCCGTGGGCGGCAGCCTGGGCTGGGCCATGCGCGAACCTATGGGCCTGCCGCAACTGCTGGCCGACAGCAGCACCGCCACAGGTGAGCGGCGCCAGTGGCAAGCCAGCGATGGCAGCCACATACAGCTCAACACAGCCAGCGCTATCGACCTGCATTACAGCGCCGGGCAACGCCAGCTGGAACTGGTACGTGGCGAGGTCAGCCTGGACAGCAACCCCAACGACACTCGCCCGTTCCACATCGACACCCGCGTCGGGCCGCTGACCACCCTCAACGGCCAGGTGCTGCTGCGCGAAAACAGCCAGGGCCTGCTGCTGGCGGTGCGCCGTGGTGCAGTCACGCTGTTCCCCACATCGCCCTCGCCGCGGCAGGTGCATTCGGGCGAAACCGTGCAGGTGGGGGCCAATGGCAGTATTCACGCGGTGACGCTGCACAGCGACCCGTGGGGCTGGACCGACGGGGTGCTCAGTGTGCAGCAAATGCCACTGGCCGAGTTTGCCGCAGAGCTCGCCCGCTACCGTCCCGGCCTGTTGCGTTGCGCCCCTGAGGTGGCGAATTTGAAGGTGTCAGGTACCTATCAGTTGGGCGACACCCGTCAGATTTTGCAGCTGCTCACCCGCAGCCTGCCGGTGCGTATCGACTACCGCACGCGTTATTGGGTAAGCATCGGCGCGGCGTGAACGTCTGTCTGACCGGCTACCTCCTGCAGTTATCGGTCCGCCACTGGCCGCATCCGCCCATGCCGCCGGTATGACTGCCTGGCAAAGCACACGAACAGCCCGGCCATCAGCGCCAGCGCCATGGGCAGGCCATGCGGGGCCACATCCATCGCAGCGCCACTGACCAGCGGTCCGATCAGGCTACCCACCCCCCACAGCAAACCCACGCTGGCATTGGCAGTGACCAGGTCCTGGCCCTTGAAACGTTGCCCGATCAGCACCAGCGCCAGGGTATAGATGCCCCCCGCAACCGCTCCAAGCACCACCAGCAGCGGCCACAGCAGCCAGGTCATGTTCAGCAGCCACGGCAGGCCGATGCCAATCGACATCGCCACCAGCCCGCACGCCAGGTGCAGCCCGGTGCGCTCCACCCTGTCGGCCAACCAGCCCAGCGGCAGCTGGAACAGCATGTCGCCGGCAAACACCACTGTCACCATCAGCGCCGCCACGCCCACGGCAAAGCCATGGCTGGAGGCGTACACCGGCAACAGCGACAGCACCACCGCATCGAAGAACGAGAAGAACAGCACCGCCACACACAACGCCGGTGCCACGCGGAAGAACCCCGCCAGGCCGAAGCTCTTGTCGCCCTCTTCATGCTCGACATGGTCATTGGGTACGGTCAGCACGATGCACAGCAACGCCAGGCCATAGCAGGCGGTGACCACACCGGTGATCCACGGGCTGTTGGCGCCCAGCACCGCGAGCATGGCCGGGCCGAGTACCTGGAAGCCGGTAAAGCTGGTGGCATAAAGGGCCATGATCTTGCCGCGATTGTGATCAGGGCACAGTTCGTTGACCCACGACTCGCCGAGGATGATGGCGATGCCCATCCCCAGCCCCAGCCCCAGCCCCAGGCGCAGCAGCCCCAGCAGCCACAGCGAGGCGAAAGCCGACTCGAGCAAGGCGATGCTGACGGTGCACAGGCTGAAACTCAGCAGGTAGATGGTGCGCCGGGTGAGGTGGCGGCAGCAGGCGTCGACCAGGAACGCCGAGAGCATCATGCCCGCAGCGGGAATGGCCGAGATGATGCCGATTTCCAGGGTACTGGCCCCGGCCTCATGCAGGCGCAACGACACCAGTGGCAGGCTGGCCCCCAGGCTGAAGCCCACGACAGAAACGGCGAACAACAGGCCCGCCAGCAAACGCATGTTCATGTACCACTCCTTGCAAACCGAAAAGACGTGCAGACACAGGCGCGCACGCCGGGGCGGCGAGCGACGCAAAAGCGCAGATCAGTTCAGGCGAGGTGTGGCGAGAAGGTGAAGGCAAACAGCACGCTGCGGCGACGCTTGAGCACCGTGTCGCTCGGCCAGGCACGACGCAGGGCCTGGAGGGCAGGCTGGCGGGCATGTGGGAGGGACGGGTTACGGCGCATTGCTTTGGCTACTACGCAGGTGGTGGGTAAAAAGAGGCGGCACTCTAGCTACCTCAAGGGGGGGTAGTCAATCGGCCAGGGGCCTCTACGAGGCCCATTCGCAGCACAAGGCTGCTCCTACAACGAGCGCGTGCTGCCTGTAGGAGCAGCCTTGTGCTGCGAATGGGCTGCAAAGCAGCCCCCAGCAATTTCAGCGTTTACCTGTAGACGGCAAGAACACCGCCAGCAACCCGAACAACGGCAGGAACGAGCACAGCCCGTACACATACTCGATACCGCGCAGGTCCGCCACATACCCCAGCAGCGCCGCCCCAATGCCGCCAAAGCCGAACATCAGCCCGAAGAAAATGCCGGCGATCATGCCCACACTACCCGGCACCAGTTCCTGCGCATACACCACGATCGCGGAAAACGCCGAGGCCAGGATAAAGCCGATCACCACGCTCAGCACGGTGGTCCAGAACAGGTCCGCATACGGCAGCGCCAAGGTGAACGGCGTCACCCCCAGGATCGAGAACCAGATCACGGCCTTGCGCCCGATGCGGTCCCCGATCGGGCCGCCAAAGAACGTGCCCGCCGCCACTGCCCCCAGGAACAGGAACAGGTGCAACTGCGAGCTGGCCACCGACACATCGAACTTCTCGATCAGGTAGAAGGTGAAGTAGCTGGTGAAGCTGGCCATGTAGAAGTACTTGGAGAACACCAGCAGGCCCAGCACGATCAGCGCCGCGATCACCCGGTTGCGGGAAATGCCATGGGTGGCCTGCACCGCCTTGCGCGCCTTGGCCTGGTTGAGGTGCTCCTTGTACCAGCTGCGCAGCATCAGGGTTACACCGAGGAAGAACAAACCGGCCAGGCCGAACCAGGCCACGTGGGTCTGGCCGAACGGAATGACGATGGCCGCCGCCAGCAGTGGGCCCAGAGCAGAACCGGTGTTGCCACCAACCTGGAAAGTCGATTGGGCCAGGCCGAAGCGCCCGCCAGAGGCCAGGCGCGCAATACGCGAGGTTTCCGGGTGGAACGTCGACGAGCCGATCCCCACCAGCGCCGAGGCCAGCAGAATCATCGGGAAGCTGCCGACGAAGGCCAGCATCACGATGCCCACCAACGTGCACAAGGTGCCCAGCGGCAACAGGTTCGGCGTTGGCCGGCGGTCGGTAAAAAAGCCGACCCAGGGTTGCAGCAGCGAAGCGGTGATCTGGAACGTCAGGGTAATCAGGCCGATCTGGGCGAAGCTCAGGTCGTAATTGGCCTTGAGCATCGGGTAGATCGCCGGCAGCACCGACTGGATCAGGTCGTTGATCAAGTGCGCCAGGGCGCAGAAGCCGATGATGCGCATTACCAGCGGCGTCGCTTGGCTCGCCGCTGCGCTGGTGGACGCCGGGGAGGCGCTACTGGTGGCCATGTGCCTGAATCTCCGTCCGCAGTTTGGGATCCGATTATCGGGAAACAAATAGATACATAGCTACCTTTTTTATCCCTCTGTCGCAACGTACTTGAAAATGGTTCTCAATATAATTAGCATCCTCGACTTATATCCCTGTCATCGTTGGGCGAAACGGCCCCTATCGTGAGCAGACCGACCCCATGAGCCCGATGCCCGCCAAGCAGCTGCAGCCCGACCCACAGCAGGAAGCGCTGGAGTGGTTCTCGCTGTTGCGCCAGCCCGGTTGCGACGACACCCAGCGCCAGGCATTTGCAGCCTGGTGCCAGCTACCAGACAACGCCCATGCCTATGCCGAGCTGGAGACTTTCTGGCAACAGCTGCAACCCCCCCCCGCCCGCCCCCGCCCACGGCACGTAAATGAACGCCGCAGCCACCAGGGCAAATGGTTGGCGCTTGTGTTTCTGCTCGGGTTGGGCGCTGCGGCCTACCTCTACTGGCCGCTGATGCAGCGCCTGGCCAGCGAGCTGCACACCGATGTGGGCGAGCGGCGCAGCACACGCCTGGCTGATGGCACGACCCTGAACCTGGACAGCGCCAGCGCAATGAACGTCGACCTGCGCGGCCGCACCCGTCAGCTGCACCTGGTGCAGGGCCAGGTGTTCCTGGAAGTCGTGCTCGACGGGCGGGCCATGGAAGTGGAAGTGGGCAACGCCCGCATCCAGGTGTTCGGTACCCGCCTGCAGGTAGCCCGCCATGCCGGTCATGATGAACTTGTCGTACTCAGTGGCAAGGCCATGGTTATCCAAGGGGGTGAACAGCGCATGGTATCGGCCGGTGAGCAGGTCACCTTCGATGACACCCGCATTGGCCCGGTGCACAAAGCTGACCTGAAAACCGCTGACAGCTGGCGCACCGGCCGCCTGACAGCCACCGACATGCCTTTGGGGCAGGTGCTAAAGCGCCTTGCCGCCTACCAGGGGCAGCGGGTATGGATACTGGATGAACAAATGGCCCATCGGCGCGTGAGCGGCAATTTCAACCTCGACCGGCCTGGCGAAAGCTTGCAAACTCTGGCGGCGGCCCAGCATCTGCAGCTTCAAGGCGTGCTCGGGCACTGGCTTGTGGTGCGCTGAAACCACGCCCGGCGGCTAAGTTTTTGAAAGCGTGCAAATTTTTTTTGAAATGAGTGTTGACAGAGGGCCCGTTCAAGAGAATAATGCGCGCCATCGGCTACATAGCTCAGTTGGTTAGAGCATAGCATTCATAATGCTGGGGTCCGGGGTTCAAGTCCCTGTGTAGCCACCAAACAAGACGAAGGGCTTACCGCAAGGTAAGCCCTTTTTCTTTGCCTGCGAAAAAGCTGACACGCTTTCAGTTGGAGCAAGCAGTTACCCTCAACATGCAATCGCCCTTCAACGAATCCCCGTCACCGCCACCGCCAGCCCAAGGCCGATCAACGCCAGGCCGATGACTCGGTCCACCAGCGCTTGCCGGTCGATCATCGCCTTGCGCAAAACGGCACTTGAGAAAAACACCGCCACCAGACTGAACCACAACCAGTGGGCAAAGGACATGAATGCGCCGTAGGCGAAATCAAGTGCCAGGGGGCTGCCTGGTTGCACCACCTGGGTGAAAGCACTGATAACGAACAGCATGGTCTTGGGGTTCAGGGCATTGGTCAGAAAGCCAGTGCGCAGGGCTTGCAGCACGCTGGCGGTCGATTGACTGCCACCCTCGAGGTTGATGCGCTGAGTGTTGGTGAGCGACTTGTAGCCCAGGTAGATCAGGTACCCCGCCCCCAGCACTTTCATGGCCAGGAACAGCGCGGGGCTCTCGCTGATGATCACGGCAATGCCCAGCACCGTGTACAACACGAGCACCTGGACACCCAACGCGATACCCATCGCAGCGGCCAGCCCGGCCTTGCGGCCTTGTGCATAACTGCTACGGGTGACCATGGCGAAATCGGCGCCAGGGCTGATGACGGCGAGCAAGGTGAACAGGGCGACGGCGATGATTTCGGTCATGCTGATGGCTCTCGATAGGCTATGAAAATGCACAGGCCTGGGGATTATCGAGGGCTTATGAACCAGGAAAAATCGATTTATAGTGAGGCATATCTGATAGTTTTTTTCACAGAAAAATAACGCCTGTGCCGGCCTCTTCGCGGGCACGCCCGCTCCCACAGGGACCCCACCACACCTGAGAAAAGCACATTACCTGTGGGAGCGGGCATGCCCGCGAAGAGGCCGGCACAGGCCAAAAGGGATGCCATGAAACTGCCGCCGCTCAACGCCTTGCGCTACTTCGACATCGCCGCCCAGACCGAGAGCTTCGTGCGCGCCGCCGAGCACTTGCACGTCACCCACGGCGCGGTCAGCCGGCAAATACGCCTGCTTGAAGAAAGCCTTGGCGTGGAGCTGTTCGAGCGCCGTAACCGGGCCATCTTCCTCACCCCCGCCGGCCGTGCCCTGCAAGGCACCACCCAGGCGATTTTCGAACAGCTCGAAGGTGCCGTGCAGCGCTTGCAACAACAGGCCCGCGACAATGTGCTGGTGTTGTCCTGCGAGCCGACCATCGCCATGCGCTGGTTGATCCCGCGCCTGCCCCGCTTCCATGCCGAGCACCCCGACTTGCAGCTGCACCTGGTGGCCGCCGGCGGCCCACTGGACTTCGCCCGCAGCGGTGTCGACCTGGCCATCCGCCGCGATGATTTCCACTGGGACAACCAACTGTATAACCAGAAAATCTGTGATGAATGGATCGGCCCGGTGTGCCACCCCACCGCCTCCACTCAGCTCGACGGCCAACGCCTGCTGCACAGCGCCACCCGCCCTGGCGCCTGGCGCACCTGGCTGCGACACAGCGGCCAACAGGCGCGGCGTAACGAACGCAGCGACTACGAGCACTTCTACCTGTCTATCCAGGCCGCCAGCGCTGGCCTGGGCCTGGCCATGGCCTCAGCCCTGATGGTGCGCGACGAACTCGACAGCGGGCAGTTGCAGGCACCGTTCGGTTTTGTGCGTGATGGCTCGGCCTACCACCTGCTCAGCCCACAGCCTCTGAACGACAGCGGCAAGCGCCAACGCTTCACAGAGTGGGTAATGGGCGAATGCCAGCGTTGCCTGGCTCACTTGGGCTTGAGGCAGAACGACGACCCCGCGCTACCATCGCCGCCCCAGGTGCGATAGCCCGCGGTATCCAGATGGATCCGCCCGGACGGGTAGCGCCCCAGGCCCATGCTCCAGGCCTGGCCATGCTGCTGCCAGAAACGGCAGAGCGGATTGGGGTCGGTCCAGGCCGGCAGCAGGATATCGACGGCGAAGGCGCGGGTATGGGCGCTGTTGGCAGCACCGCCTGCGCACGTATTCAGACGAGGGTCGCGGTAGGCCGAAACCACCTCGAACTGGCGCAGGATGCCTTGGTCGTTCAGCATCTTGATCAGCGAAAGGGTGGAGCGCACAGCCGGCCAGTTGCCGGTAGGCGGTACGGCAAAAGGAGACGCTCTACACAGCTTCCAGTCCGAGGCCGAACGCAGCAGTTGATGGATAGGCACAACACCGTAAAGACGGGCATCCACCAGCATTTCACGGAAGGGACGGGTTTGATGGTCGTCGGCCCACTGGGCGAACATCCACAGGTCGCGTTCGTCGGCGTGGGCAGCACCCGCTATCAGCAGGCCTGCCGCCAGAAGCAGTTTTTTCATTCTTCATCCATCCCTGCATAGAGAACAAACAAAGCTACGCGGTGGATGGCACCGACTACGCGAGGTCAATCCTCAAGCAGGGTGCAAGCCATCACCAGGGCGTCTTCACGGCCGCCGGCAATCGGATAATAGTCGCGGCGGCGGCCGATTTCGTTGAAACCGTAGCGCTCGTACAAACGATAGGCCGACTGGTTGCTGGCGCGCACCTCAAGGAAACACTCGCGGCCATTGAGCTGGTAGGCCCTGGCCATCAGGTGCTCCAGCAAGCGCAGGCCCAGCCCGCGCCCCTGGTTTTCCGGTTTGACGGTGATGTTGAGCAGGTGCGCCTCGTCGATGATCACGTTGATCACCCCATGGCCAACCTGCTGCTGGCCATCGAACATCAGCCAGACTTCGTAGGACTTGAGCGCATCCTGAAAGATCCCGCGGGTCCAGGGGTGACTGAACGCGGCATATTCGATCTTAAGTACGGCTTCCAGATCCGCCTCGGTCATCGGGCGGAAACTGATCGATTCACTCATTCAACGCTCTTCCAGCGCGCCATCAGCTGGCGCATGGCTTTCCAGACCTCCGCCTTGCGCTGCGGCTCGTCCATCAACAGTTCAAGGCCCGGCAGCGCCCAGGCGTCGCCCAGGCCGTCCAGCTTGAGGGTTTGGTAATAGGCCGCAGCATCGGCGTTGCCGGCAAAGCGCAGTGCCGGCATGCCAATCAGCCACAGGCAGGTACTCGGTGCATCTTCCAGGCGCGCCTGGACAAAGCCCTGAACGAAATCGCGCGCGGCTTCGGGGCCCTGGTCCATGTTGCCGCGGACCAGCAACGGCCAGCGCACCGGCTCGCCGATGATCTGCGGGGCGTCTGGCAGGCCGGCGGCGCGCAGCATGTCCTTGAGCAGCAGGTAGGACGGGTCACGGCTCTGGAAAGGCTGGCCGGTGGCCAGTTCCACCAGCAGCAGGCAGCTGCCAGCGCGCAACAACTGCAACGAGAAGCGCGGTGGCGGCACAGGGGCCGGGCGTGGTGGTACGGGCTGCTCTTCGGCCTCCACGGGCTTGGCGGCAGGCTTGGGCACGCTGCCTGGGCGCGGGATCTCGATTTTCGGCCGCTCACCGGAACGGGCCTGAGGAATCGCGGGCGCTTCGTTTGCAGCCGGTGCCGGCATGACCTCGAAATCGATGTCCTCGACCTGCGCCACCGGCATTAGCAGCTCGGGGCGCGACGGTGCGGCGAACGGCAGTTCGGCGCGCGGCAGCCAATGCACCACTTGCATGGCGGAAAGGTAGGCGCGGCGACGGGGTTCGGTCAGCAAGGGGCGGGTATCCGAGGGGCTCAAGGCAGTTGGGCATTCTAACGTGTACGCCGTGGTTTTTGCAGCGCCTATCAGACCGAGCGCCACCACAAAAACAACGCCATACACACACAAGCAAAAAGGTTATCCCCCATTACAGACCAAGGGGTGAAAACCTCCCCCCCGTATGCAGTACAATCGCCCCCTTTTTCTTGGCAACGAGTCGAAGCCAATGATCGAACCCAAGCGCGTCCTGCGCGCCCTAGCCGAACACTGGGCCCTGATCGAGCCGCTGTGCGAGCGTTTCGACCAGGGCACCCTGAGCCTGGTAGAGCTGCGCCAGCATGTGGCCCGCCAGCAGCTCGAAAGCACGCCGCAGGACATCACCCAGCTACTCGACGTGTGGATCCGCCTGGATATCCTGGTCCCGGTGGCCAAAAGCCCGAACCGCTTCGAGCTCAACGCGCAGATCCACGACTTCCTTGCGTACCTGCGCCGCGAACACCGGCTGGGCCTGTGCCTGGAGATCGAAGCCTACCTGCGCCACCTTGAACGCCTGGCCGGCCATATCCAGGACGCCTTCGACAACCGCGACAGCGACGACCTGGCGCGCCAGCTGCGCCTGCTCGACATGCGCGTGCGCGATGTGCTGAAAAAGCTCGATAACGACGAACAGGCCCTGGTAGCCGTGGCCGAGCGGGCCAAGACCAGCAACCGGCAGATCCCGCTGCGCCAGCGTTACGCCGAAGTACTGGCCACCTGGGACGAATACGTCGAGCCGATGATCCAGCTGGTGAACGCTGACGGCGCCTTCGAACAAGGCGTGCGCAAGGTCGAGACCGTGCTGCTGAAGCTGCTGGGCGAACAGGCGCGCCTGGGCCACCTGGTCGACGACGACATGCTGCTGCGCACCCACGCACGCATCCTGGAAATGCAGACCAGCGCCCAGCTGACCCTGCGCCACGCCCGTGAACTGCTGCTGCCGCTGCGCGAAGAAGCCCGCCGTCACAACGCCGTGACCCGTGGCGCCGCGCTGGCCCTGTCGGTGATCCGGCGCAAGGGCATCGACGCCGTGCCGCAGGCGGCCATGCCGATGTTCACCCGCCCGCAGAGCACTTTCCTCGGCAGTGCCAGCCAGGTCGAAGCCTATGTGTACGCCCTGGCGCGCTTCGAGCCCAAGCCGGCGCGCTTCCCCAAGGCCCACAAGACCCAGTCCGGCGACTTGCCCCGTGCACCGCGCACGGTCAAGGAAATGGCCGAACGCTGCGAACAGGCCCTGCCGCTGCCCGACCTGATGGTCTGGCTGCTGGAACAGGAACCCGAAGGCGCCACCGACGAACTGCTGTACTGGTTCTCGCGCCTGTCGCGGGAAAAGCGCTTCAAGCGCGAACGCCTGGAACGCCGCGAGTACACCACCCAGGAACACTTGGTCAGCCTGCGCTCGTTCGCCCTGACCTCCAGCCGCGAAGACGCCACCAGCGCGCCTACCGAACCCAACGCGAGCCCAGCCCATGCATCTTGATCTTTCCGAACTGTCCCAGCTCGCGCCGATCTTCCGCGAGCTGTTCAAAGGCTTCCACGTCAGCCGCCGCGACCCCGAGCTGTACGCCCAGCTGTCGAACTTCCAGGACCAGTACCGCACCCTGTTCAAGGCCCTGGGCTTCGAGCTGGTGTGCGACACCCGCGGCTTTTATTACTTCGTGCCGGACATGACCGCCGCGCAGGTCAACAAGACCGCGCAGCGCCTGTCGCTGTTCACCTTCATCCTGGTTGAGCACCTGGCCGACCAGGGCCGTGACCCGATGGCGGTGCTCGACGGCGGCAGCATCGGTCGCGACGAACTGCCCTCGCTGCTGGACAAGTACCGCGACCTGTTCCTGCAGGCCGAAGTGCAGACCGTAGACGAGCTGGAAGAAAAAATCCTGCGCCGCATGACCCAGCTCGGCTTCGCCCATGAAGAAGGCGGCATCTACCGCTTCCTGCCGCCGATGCACCGCTTCCTCGATGTGTGCCTTTCGGTCCAGCAGGACCGCGACCTGGCCGCCACCCTGCACAGCGTCCTGCCGCTGCCGACCCCGGTGCTGGTCGAGGAAGAAAGCCCCGAAGAACTCAACCGCACCGACGACCCGCTCGACCTCACGCCTTTCGAGGGCGAGGAAAGCGAAGAGGACGCCCTGGCCCGGGCCATCCGCGAAGAGCAACAGGAGATTGACGCATGAGCCAGGAACGCTACGGCATCCGCCGCTTCGCACTGCTCAACACCGCTGGCTACAGCCTTGGGCTGTTCCCGCTGGAGCACCCGCTGTCGGTATACGGTGCCAACAACCTGGGTAAGTCGGCGTCGATCAACGCCCTGCAGTTCCCGATCCTGGCGCGTATGTCGGACATGAGCTTCGGCAAGTACAGCCTCGAGCAGTCACGCCGCTTCTACTTCGCCAGCGATACCTCGTACATTCTCTGCGAGCTGAGCCTGCCCCACGGCCCGCACGTGATCGGCGTGGTTGGCCGCGGCCCGGGCGGCGGCTTCGGTCACCAGTTCTTTGCCTACAAAGGTGAACTGGACCTGGCCCACTACCAGAAAAACGACACCTGCCTGCGCCAGAAAGAGCTGTTCACCAACCTGGAACGGCTGGGCATCAAGGCCTACGAGCTGAAGCCGGACGAACTGCGCCGCCTGCTGGTTGGCGGCCACACCTCGGTGCCGCTGGACCTGACCATGATCCCGCTGCGCTCCACCAGCGAGCAAAGCCTGAAAACCTTCCGCGCGCTGTTCATCAACCTGCTGCACATGCGCGAAATCACCGCAGCCAAGCTCAAGCAGCTGTTCCTTGACGCCTTCGAGCACAGCCTGCGTTCGGGCAGCGTCGACTATATCGCCGCGTGTGAGGAAGCCTTCCGCGACGTGCGCCGCATGGAACAGGACTACAACGCCCTGGTGGCTGCCGGCCCCCTGGTCGAGGCCCTGGCCGGTGGTGTGGCCCAGCGCGACATACTGCGCGGCAAGCTGCACCGCATTTCGCCGGTGCTCGATACCCTGCTGGGCACCTGGCAGGAATACGCCATGGCGCGCAAGGAAGAGCTGGTTATCCAGTCCGAGCACTACCGCGGCGAGCAGGACCGCCTGCAGAACGACCAGCGCGGTGGCACTCAGGAGCTGATGCGCCTGGAGCGCGAAATCACCGGTATCCAGCGCTGGCTGGGCGAGCTGTCGGTGCTCAAGCACCGCTTTGCCTTGGTCGATGACGTCAAGGTGCTGGAACAGCAACTGCTGGCGGCCAAGGATGCCCACGACGAACTGGCCGGCGCCCTGGCACAGTCGCGCCAGTTTTCCGCCGAAGACCTGGATGAGCGTGTACGCGACCTGGAAAAACGCCTGAAGCAGGTCAAGCAGCAGCTGGACCACGCTGACAACAACAGCTACGCCCGCCTGCGCGAGGAGTTCTCGCAACAGGACGTCGACCGCCTGATGCGCCTGTTCAACGGTGCGCTGTTCAGCCTGCCGCTGGGCGACCGTGGCATCGAACTGGACGACAGCGACCTGTGGGTAAAATCGCTGGAAGCGGTACTGGACGGCTTCAAGGGCGAACGCTTCGAAGCGCCGGGGCTGTCCATCGACCTCACCCACATCGATCCACCCGCGCTGCAGGCCCTGGCCGACCGCGCCGCCCTGCGCGACCAGAAAGAGCGCCTGGAAAAAGAGCTGAAACAGCTCAAGACCCAGCAGGCGGTCACCGCCGACCGCTCCGCCTCCAAGGCGCAAACCGAAACCCTTTACCAGCAAGTGCTGGACGCGCAGAAGGCGCTGGAAGATTTCCGCCGCAGCGAAACCCTGGCCGCCGAAGAGCCCGAGAAGCTGGAGCAGCTGTCGCAACTGGAAGCCGCCCAGGACGAACTCAAGCGCTCCAGTGATGCCTTCACCGAGCGCGTCCAGCAGCTGTCGGCCAAGCTGCAGCTGGTCGGCCGACAGATCGGCGACCTCGAGTCCAAGCAGCGCACCCTGGAAGACGCCCTGCGTCGTCGCCAGCTGCTACCGGCCGACCTGCCCTACGGCACACCCTTCATGGAAGCCATCGACGACTCGATGGACAACCTGCTGCCGCTGCTCAACGACTACCAGGACAGCTGGCAGAGCCTGCAGCGGGTAGACAACCAGATCGAGGCGCTTTACGCCCAGGTACGCCTCAAAGGCGTGGCCAAGTTCGACAGTGAAGACGACATGGAGCGCCGCCTGCAACTGCTGGTGAACGCCTATGCGCACCGCACCGAAGAAGCCCTGACCTTGGCCAAGGCACGCCGCGCGGCGGTCACCGACATCGCCCGGACCCTGCGCAACATCCGCAGCGACTATGACAGCCTCGAGCATCAGCTGGCCCTGTTCAACCGCGAGATCAACAAGCGTCAGGTCTCCAACCTGGAAAGCTTCCGCGTGGTGCTGGCGCCGAACAAGGAAGCGCTCAAGCACATCGACCAGATCATCCACAGCGCCGGCCAGTACGAAGAAGGCGAAACCCTGTCGGTGTTCGACCTGACCCAAAGCGCCGATCAGGACAACAAGAATGAAGAGGCCAAGGAGTACCTGGCACGCCTGGTGGCGGCCAACCACAACCAGCTGGGCCTGAAAGACCTGTTCGAGCTGGCGTTCGAAATCACCAAGGTCAACGGCCAGCCGATCATCCACGCCGACATCGACGGCGCTGCCTCCAACGGCACCACCATGACCATCAAGGCGCTGACCAACATGTACTTGTTGCTGCACCTGATGGACCGCGACCTGGCCGGGCGCATCCGCCTGCCCTACTACCTGGACGAAGCAGCAGACATCGACGAACGCAACCAGGCGGCACTGCTGGAGACCAGCTTGCAGCTGGGCTTCGTACCGATTCTGGCGAGTGTGAAGCCACAGGTATCGGCGCACGTGGCGATCGACCTGGAGGGCGGCAGCGGGCCGAACGGCATCTACATCGACGAGGCGGACTGGAAGTTCATCAGCCGGCTGGATGAGGTGAAGGCGGTTGTGCGTGAGGATCAGGCCGAGGAACTGGCCTGACATCGGGATAATGGGGCCGCTTTGCTGCCTGCCTTCAATCACTTACGAGGCGGACTGGAAGTTCATCAGCCGGCGGGATGAGGTGAAGGCGGCTGTGCGTGAGGATCAGGCCGAGGAACTGGCCTGACATCGGGATATTGGGGCCGCTTTGCGGCCCATTCGCGGGGCAAGCCCGCTGCCACAGGTACTGCACAGAGCTTGAACCTTGTGCAGTACCTGTGGGAGCGGGCTTGCCCCGCGAATGGAGGCCGCAGGCCTCCCGGCAATCTACCAGGCTATCAATGCGCCCAAGGCAGGATCGGAGTCGCGGTCACCGCGTTCTGCGGGCTGCCTTCAATCACTTACGAGGCGGACTGGAAGTTCATCAGCCGGCTGGATGAGGTGAAGGCGGTTGTGCGTGAGGATCAGGCCGAGGAACTGGCCTGACATCGGGATAATGGGGCCGCTTTGCGGCCCATTCGCGGGGCAAGCCCGCTCCCACAGGTACTGCACAGAGCTTGAACCTTGTGCAGTACCTGTGGGAGCGGGCTTGCCCCGCGAATGGAGGCCGCAGGTCTCCCGGCAATCTACCAGGCTATCAATGCGCCCAAGGCAGGATCGGAATTGCGGTCACCGCGTTCTGCGGGCTGCCTTCGATCATGCGGTCGCTGTACACCAGGTACACCAGCGTGTTGCGCTTCTTGTCGAGAAAGCGCACCACCTGCATGGTCTTGAACACCAGCGAGGTGCGTTCCTTGAACACTTCCTCGCCATCTTTCAACTCCCCCTTGAAGTTGATCGGCCCGACCTGACGGCAGGCAATCGACGCCTCCGCACGGTCCTCCGCCAGCCCCAAGCCACCCTTCATGCCGCCAGTCTTGGCCCGGGACAGGTAGCAAGTCACGCCCTCGACCTTGGGGTCGTCAAACGCTTCGACCACGATGCGGTCGTTCGGCCCCAGGAACTTGAAGACAGTGGACACCTGGCCGACTTCTTCGGCCCCAGCCAGCATTGGCAGCGCCAGCGCCGCCACGGCAATCACCCGCTTGAACATGCTCATACCAGCACCAGATTGTCGCGGTGCACCAACTCGGGCTCCGCACTATAGCCAAGGATGGACTCGATGGTATCGGACGACTGACCAATGATCTTCTGCGCCTCCAGGGCGCTGTAGTTGGCCAGCCCGCGTGCCACTTCAACACCGTCCGGGCCAACACACACCACCATCTCGCCACGGCGGAAGCTGCCCTGCACGGTCTTCACGCCAACCGGCAGCAGGCTCTTGTTGGCCTGGCGCAGTGCCTGCACGGCACCGGCATCCAGCACCAGGGTGCCACGGGTCTGCAGGTGGCCGGCCAGCCACTGTTTCCGCGCGGCCAGCATGCCACGCTCGGGCGACAGCAAGGTACCCAGGCGCTCGCCTGCCTTGAGGCGGTCCAGCACGCGTTCGATGCGGCCACCGATGATGATGGTGTGGGCACCGGAACGGGCGGCCAGGCGCGCGGCGCGCAGCTTGGTCTGCATGCCGCCACGGCCCAGGGCACCACCGGTACCACCGGCCACGGCATCCAGCGTCGGGTCGTCGGCACGGGCTTCGTAGATCAGCTGGGCTTCGGGGTTGTTGCGCGGGTCGGCGTCAAACATGCCATCGCGGTCGGTGAGGATCACCAGCAGGTCGGCCTCGACCAGGTTGGCCACCAGCGCCGCGAGGGTGTCGTTGTCGCCGAAGCGGATTTCGTCGGTGACCACGGTGTCGTTCTCGTTGATCACCGGCACCACGCCCAGGTCGACCAGGGTGCGCAAGGTGCTGCGGGCGTTCAGGTAACGCTTGCGGTCGGACAGGTCGTCATGGGTCAGCAGGATTTGCGCGGTGTGCTTGCCATGCTCGCCGAAGCTCGACTCCCAGGCCTGCACCAAACGCATCTGGCCAAGCGCGGCAGCCGCCTGCAGCTCGTTCATCGCGCTCGGTCGCGTGGTCCAGCCCAGCTGGCTCATGCCGGCAGCCACGGCCCCGGATGAGACCAGTACCAACTCCACACCTGCCTCACGCAGCGCGACCATCTGCTCGACCCAAACGGCCATGGCGCCGCGGTCGAGGCCTTTGCCATCGGCGGTCAGTAGAGCACTGCCAATCTTCACGACCCAGCGCTTGGCGCCCGTCACCTTGCTTCGCATCTTCTTCCAACCTATGTCGAATCTGTAGATACCGTGGATACAAAAACGCCGCTCCAGAGAGCGGCGTTTAGTGTACTGCAACCGGTCAGTCGCGCACGTAAATGATTTCCGGACCGTCTTCGTCGTCCTCGAAATCATCATCCCAACCGTCATCGTCGCCGATGTCGTGCACGCTCTTGACGCCAGTACGGCGCAAGGTACGCGCGTCGTCCAGGGCCTGCAGCTGGGCGCGGGCTTCGTCTTCGATGCGCTGGTCGAGGTCGGCCAGTTCTTCGGCGTAAGCCGGGTCGTTGGCCAGGCGGTCGGCGCGGTCTTCGAGGTAGCGCATCAGGTCGTGGCTGAGCTTGTCGGTACCCTGCTTGGAGATAGCCGAGATCACGTAGACCGGGCCTTCCCACTCCAGGCGGTCGATCACCTCCTGAACACGCGCATCGCGCTCGTCGTCCATGACCATGTCCGACTTGTTCAGTACCAGCCAACGCTCACGCTCGGCCAGCGACGGGCTGAAGCGGGTCAGCTCGTTGACGATCACTTCGGCAGCATCGGCCGGGCTGCTTTCGTCCAGCGGCGCAATGTCCACCAGGTGCAACAGCACACGGGTACGCGCCAGGTGCTTGAGGAAGCGGATACCCAGGCCGGCACCTTCGGACGCGCCTTCGATCAGGCCGGGGATGTCGGCAATGACAAAGCTCTTCCAGCGGTCGACGCTGACCACGCCCAGGTTTGGCACCAGGGTGGTGAACGGGTAGTCGGCCACTTTCGGCTTGGCGGCCGATACCGAGCGGATGAAGGTACTCTTGCCGGCGTTCGGCAGGCCCAGCAGACCAACGTCGGCCAGCACTTTCATTTCCATCTTCAGGTCGCGCTGGTCACCCGGCTTGCCTGGCGTGGTCTGGCGGGGTGCACGGTTGGTGCTGGACTTGAAACGGGTGTTGCCCAAGCCGTGCCAGCCGCCCTGGGCGACCATCAGCTTCTGGCCAGGGGTGACCAGGTCACCGATCACTTCCTGGGTGGAAGCATCAATCACGGTAGTACCGACCGGCACGCGCAGGAACAGGTCTTCACCCTTCTTGCCGGTGCAGTCGGTGCTGCCGCCATTGGAACCGCGCTGGGCTTCGTGGTGACGGGTGTAGCGATAGTCGACCAGGGTGTTCAGGTTTTCGTCGGCGACCATGTACACCGAGCCGCCGTCACCGCCGTCACCGCCGTTAGGGCCACCGTTCTCGATGAATTTTTCGCGACGGAAGCTCATGCAACCGTTGCCGCCGTCACCGGCCTTGACCCGAATGGATACTTCGTCAACAAACTTCATTAAAACCGCCTCTCGTCGGTAGACGAGTTGAATGACTCAAAAACATGAGGCTCTTGCAAAAATGAGCGCGGCGGCCCCGTACGACCGTAGAAACCAACGCCGGCAACCCAGACAAACAGCTTTGCAAGAGGCTCACCACAAACGAAAAAGCCCCGTCGCATGACGGGGCTTCTGGAGCGACGTCGCGATTAAGCGGCGACGATGCTCACGTAACGGCGCATGAACTCGCCTTTCTTCTCGAACTTGATCACGCCTTCGATCTTGGCGAACAAGGTGTGGTCCTTGCCCATGCCAACGCCGTAGCCAGCGTGGAATTCGGTGCCGCGCTGACGGACGATGATGTTGCCTGGCTTGATAACCTGGCCGCCATACATCTTCACGCCAAGGCGTTTAGATTCTGAGTCGCGACCGTTACGAGTACTACCACCAGCCTTCTTGTGAGCCATGGTTCAATTCTCCAAATAAATTCAGGGGATCTAGGGGATTAAGCCTGGATGCCGGTGATTTTGATCTCGGTGAACCACTGGCGGTGGCCCATACGCTTCATGTGGTGCTTACGACGACGGAACTTGATGATGCGAACCTTGTCGTGGCGGCCTTGCGAAACGACTTCGGCCACTACTTTAGCGCCAGCAACAACTGGAGCACCGATGGTGACTTCTTCACCGTTGGCGACCAGCAGAACGCGATCGAAAGTCACGGATTCGCCAGTGGCGACTTCCAGTTTTTCGATCTTGAGGAATTCACCTTCAGCGACTTTGTACTGCTTGCCGCCGGTAACGATTACTGCGTAAGACATGGTATTTCTCCGATAATCCTGCTCACCCAGCGCTTTATATGATGAGTATTGGCTGGCATGGCTGCACAAGGCTGGAACGGCCCGGCGCAATTGCGTAAGGCAGGTGCTGCCCAGGAAGTTAGGGTGCGCGATTGTACGCAACCCTGGTTTTGCTTGCAAGTGCCGCCCCCGGCCCGCTGGCACCGCGCCTTGACACACCGGTACCCGCGACCTAGCATGCCGCGCAACCTCACTGGAGCAGCCGATGCAACCCCAAACCTTCTACCGTGCGGTGGCTGATGATTTCAGCGCCGTCGACGAGATCATCAAGAAGCAGCTGACCTCGCGCGTGCCGCTGGTATCGAAGATCGGCGACTATATCACGTCCGCCGGTGGCAAGCGCCTGCGTCCCCTGCTGGTACTGCTGTGTGGCAAGGCCCTGGGCCGCGAAGGCGACGACCTGCGTCTGCTGGCCGCCACCATCGAATTCCTGCACACCGCCACCCTGCTGCACGACGACGTGGTCGACATGTCGGGCATGCGCCGTGGCCGCTCCACCGCCAACGCCCTGTGGGGCAACGCGCCGAGCGTGCTGGTGGGCGACTTCCTTTATTCGCGCTCGTTCGAAATGATGGTCGAACTGGGCTCGATGCCGGTCATGCAGATCCTGTCCAAGGCCACCCGCGTGATCGCCGAAGGTGAAGTGCTGCAGTTGTCGCGGGTACGCGATGCCAGCACCACCGAGGAAATCTACATGGAGGTCATCCGCGGCAAGACCGCGATGCTGTTCGAAGCCTCGACCCACAGCGCCGCCGCGCTGGCCGAAGCCACCGACGAGCAGCGCGAAGCCCTGCGCACCTTCGGTGACCACCTGGGCGTGGCCTTCCAGCTGGTCGACGACCTGCTGGACTACAAGGGCGACTCGCAAACCCTGGGCAAGAACGTCGGTGACGACCTGGCCGAGGGCAAGCCTACCCTGCCGCTGATCTACACCATGCGCGAAGGCACTGCCGAGCAGGCTGCGCTGGTACGCCAGGCGATCCAGAAAGGTGGCCTTGAGGATCTGGAGCAGATTCGCGTGGCGGTCGAAGCGTCGGGCGCACTGCAGTACACCGCCGAACTGGCGCGCGACTATGTGAAGCGCGCCATTGCCTGCCTCGAAGTGCTGCCAGCCAGTGAATACCGGGATGCCCTGGTTGAGCTGAGCGAGTTTGCGGTCGCGCGCACTCACTGACAGGCCGAGTCGTCTTCATTCGCGGGCAAGCCCGCTCCTACAGGATTCGCCTGTAAGAGCGGGCTTGCCCGCGATGCTTTTTGTCCGGACATAATCACTTCTGGGAAAATACCTTTTACAATGTGGGTTTTTAACCGCCCGTCTGTTTGTTTGAGGAACCGAAGTGAGCACTTTGCCACCCTGCCCAAAATGCAATTCCGAGTACACCTATGAGGATGGCACTCAACTGATCTGCCCTGAATGCGCTCACGAGTGGTCAGCCAGTGGCGACGCCGAAGCGGCCAGCGACGAGGCAGTGAAGAAAGACTCGGTCGGCAACATCTTGCAGGACGGCGACACCGTCACCGTGATCAAGGACCTCAAGGTCAAGGGTTCGTCTTTGGTGGTGAAGGTTGGCACAAAGGTCAAGAACATCCGCCTGTGCGACGGCGACCACGATATCGACTGCAAGATCGACGGCATCGGCGCCATGAAGCTGAAGTCCGAGTTCGTTCGCAAAGTCTGATTACACAAAAAAAGGCCAATAGGCGCTTGCTATTCTAATAATAAGAATTATTCTCATTGGAACTGGTATCCAAGGAGAATAGCCATGACTTATCTGATTGACGCCTGGCTTGACCGCCCTCACCCCTACCTGCGCATTCTTCACCGCGAAACCGGCGAAGTGTGCGCGGTGCTTGAAGAAGAAGCACTCGACGAACTGCGTGACCAGGGCGACCTGGACATGAGCGGGCTGAATTCGAGTGAACCTGGGGTGCTCAAGGAGCTGGTGCGCAACCTGTTTCTGTTCTGCTATGCGCGGGCATTGCGCCCGATGGGAACAGACTGGAACTGACAGATATGGCGAGGGCTTCGCCCTCGTTCGCGGCACAACGCCGCTCCTACAGGGGTACGCATTTTCCCATGGACATGCATACCCCTGTAGGAGCGGCCTTGTGCCGCGAATGGGCCGCAACGCGGCCCCAGCGGTGTTACAGAACGTCGAGCAGCTCGACGTCGAACACCAGCACGCTGTGCGGCGGGATGCTGCCAACGCCTTGGGCGCCGTAGGCCAGCTCGCTTGGCACGTACAGGCGCCATTTGCTGCCAGCGTTCATCAGCTGCAGGGCTTCGGTCCAGCCAGCAATCACGCCACCCACCGGGAATTCAGCCGGCTGGCCACGCTCGTAGGAGCTGTCGAACACGGTACCGTCGATCAGGGTGCCGTGGTAGTGCGTACGCACGTTGTCTTCGCGGGTCGGCTTGGCGCCTTCGCCTGCGGTCAGGACTTCAAACTGCAGGCCAGAGGCCAACGTGGTGATACCATCACGCTTGGCGTTTTCAGCCAGGAATTCCTTGCCAGCGCCAGCTGCGGCTTCAGCCTTGGCAGCCGCTTCGGCTTGCATGATGTCGCGGATCACTTTGAAGCTGGCCGACAGGTCGGCTTCGCTGACACGGCTGTCGGCGCCATTGAAGGCGTCGGTCAGGCCGGCCAGGATGGCTTCCAGGCTTACACCTGGTGGCGGGTTGTCGCGCAGCTGGCCGCCCAGCTGACGGCCGATACCGTAGCTGACGCGCGTTTCGTCGGTAGACAGATTGAGTTCGGACATTGTCGTGCTCCACTGCAGGGCGCAGTGCAGCCGCGCCCTTGATGAAAAGGGCGAGCAGCCTAGCACACTGGGCAGCTGCGAGCAGCTACCACGCCGAACGCTGGGAAATCGGCACCTTGAGGTCTTCTTCCGGGTGTGAACCCATGCCGCACATTTCGTCCTGCACCGACCAGTGCACCAGGTTCATCGAGACCAGGGGAATGGTTTGCAGCAGCTTGCGGGCATCTTCCACCGAGTGTACGCGCAAGCGCTCGCCACGGGTGTCAGACAAGGGATGGGCGTGCCCTTTGAGCCGGGCTTCAATGAGATAATCGCCGCCTTCGATGGCGATCAGGTTCACTTCGTCGACATGGCCAGCCCTGGCCTCGAGATTAAGCTGATGCAGGTTCATGTAAGCACCTCGCGATGAGAACCAGGCATGAGCGCTCATTTTTTGTACAGGCGGGCTGAAAGCACAAGCCAGAAACGACACCGCCCGTCCGTTTTGCAACAGACGGGCGGTGCATGCAGCAACCGGACTCAGTGCTTGGTCAGCTTGTCCAGGTAGCCCATGCAGAATGCCGAAACCACAAAGGTCATGTGGATGATCACGTACCACATCAGGTAGTCGGTGGAAATGTTCTGCGCATCCATGAACACCCGCAGCAGGTGAATGGAAGAAATCGCCACGATCGACGCAGCAACCTTCATCTTCAGTGACGAAGAATCCATCTTGCCCAGCCAGTTGAGCTTTTCCTTGCTCTCGTCGATGTCCAGTTGGGAGACGAAGTTTTCGTAGCCGGAAATCATCACCATCACCAGCAGGCCACCCACCAGCGACATATCGATCAGCGACAGGATCACCAGGATCAGGTCAGCTTCGCTCAGGGCGAATACGTTGGGCAGGACGTGGACCACTTCCTGGAAGAATTTCAGCGCCAGGGCCAGCAGGCCGAGTGACAGGCCGAAGTAGATCGGTGCGAGCAGCCAACGCGAGGCATACATCGCGTTTTCGAGAATACGTTCCATGGAGGGTTTTGGACTCGTCAGGTGACTAAAAAAACGACAGCGAGTATAGCCAGCCACCTGTTACAGCAAAAGCCCGGTGAATGCGGGCTGCTTTGCAGCCCATTCGCAGCACAAGGCTACTCCTACAAGCGACCGCGATCTCCTGTAGGAGCAGCCTTGTGCTGCGAATGGGGCGCAAAGCGGCCCCCCGGCATCAATCAGGTCTCAGGATGAAACTGATAATCCCCCAGATTTCGGCACCGCTCGCCATTGATCCGCCGCAACTGGGCCTGCAGGTGCAAACACCAGATCTGCGGGTCTTCGGATACCTGGTAGCCATGCAAGGTCAGGCTGTCGACAATGGCGTTGAGCACCGATTCGGCCACCAACGGCCCATGAAACGGCCCTTGAGCCTTGATCGCGGAAGGTTGCTCACCGGCCATGCCGGCGGCGAACAGTAACGTCCACATGCCGTTGTCACCGGCCAGTGGGCGGATGCTGCATTCGATGCGGGTCACCAGGCCCAGGCACTGGCGTGTGAGGCTGAGGTTGCGCATGGCCGCGTCCCCTCCAATAAGCCTTGTTCAGCCTGACCACCAGGCTGTTTCCATCCTGAACGCTGATACTGTCCTTAAGTTCCAGCATAGAATAACCGTATCGAAAGATGGAAAACCGGCGCTGAACGGTAGCACATCGCCGCCAGCGCCGATTTATTGACTCAGGCCGGCTTGGCCTGTGCAATTACCTCTTCGAGGCGTTCCTTTTCTGCCTTCTCGATGTCTTCCTCGCTGATCATTTCGGCAATTTCCCGCAGGCGTTCCACCACGCGGGCATTGACGCTCCCCTCGGCAAACTGGCCTTGCTCATCGAGCACCCCGGCCTCCTCGCCCACCAGCAGGCTCAGCGCCTCATCAGCCTGGCTGACTGCGTAGACGTGGAACATGCCATTCTCCACGGCCTGCAGCACGCGCTCGTCAAGCATCAGCGTGGCCACGTTGGCACGCGGAATGATCACCCCCTGCTCGCCGGTCAGGCCACGCGCCTCGCACAGGCGGAAGAAACCTTCGATCTTCTCGTTGACCCCACCCACGGCCTGCACTTCACCAAACTGGTTGATAGAACCGGTGATGGCGAAGCACTGCTTGAGCGGCGTGCGCGACAAGGCTGAAATCAGCGTGCAGGCTTCGCCCAGCGAGGCGCTGTCACCGTCTACATAACCGTAGGACTGCTCCAGGGCAATGCTCGCGGAAATCGCCAGCGGGAACTCCTGGGCATACCGGCTGCCCAGGTAACCGGTGAGGATCATCACACCCTTGGAGTGGATCGGCTGGCCAAGGTTGACCTCACGTTCGATGTCGACAATGCCGCTGCCGCCCGGGTACACAGTGGCAGAAATACGCGCCGGCATACCGAACGCCGAGTCGCCCACTTCCAGCACGGTCAGGCCGTTGCACTTGCCAATGGCCGCACCCTCGGTGTCGATCAGGATGATGCCGGCCAACATGTCGTCCAGCACCCGTTGCGAAACGCGCCCGGTGCGGGTGGCCTTGGCTTTGAGCGCACGTTCGATGTGCCCGGCGTCGGTCATTTCGTCACTGGCCAGCTGACGGATGAAATCGGCTTCGCTGACCAGCTGGAACAAGTCGCCGATGCGCGCCGACAGGCGTGACTGGTTCTCTGCCAGGCGGGCGCTGTAGGTGGCCAGGCGTGCGACCGCGTCACTGGTCAGCGGCGCCATGCCCTCCTCGTTGGTGCGGGTGCGCAACAGCTGGGCGAACTGCTCCAGGTTTTCGTCGACCATGGGCATGTCTTCGTCGAAGTCCACCAGCACGCGGAACATCTCCTGGAAGTCCGGGTCGTGGTCCTGCAGTGCGTAGTACAGCTGGCGGGAGCCGATAATCACCAGCTTCACGTTGAGCGGAATCATCTGCGGCTGAAGGCTGACGGTGGCAACACGGCCCAGCTCGCCGATCGGGGATTCCATCTTCAGCTTGCGCGACTGCAGGGCACGCTTGAGCGCATCCCACACGAACGGCTCGCCCAGCATCTTCTCCGCTTCAAGAATCAGGAAGCCGCCGTTGGCCCGGTGCAACGCGCCTGGGCGCAGCTGCCGGTACGAAGTGTACAGCGCGCCCTGGTCGGTGCTGTATTCGATACGGCCGAACAGGTTGTCGTAAGTCGGGTGCGGCTCGAACACGACCGGCGCGCCGCCGGCGGCATGGTGGCCGACCACCAGGCTTGGGGCGTACTGCTCTTCAAGCAGCTTGCGTGCGGCGGCGTCGGTCTTGCTGTCGTCGACCAGTTGCTCGACCACGGTGCGCAGCAGGTTCAGCTGCACCGACTGCAGGTAGGCGCACACCGCTGCGTTCTCGGCGTACTTTTCTGACAGCGGCGCCAGCAAAGGCTGCAACGCGAGGGTGATGGTTTCTTCGTTGAGCTGGCGCAGCTGGTTGTTCGACTCACGCTTCCATTGCGGCAGGCTGGCCAGCTCTTCGTTCAGCTGTTCCTCCAGCAAGGCAATGTCTTCGTGAAACTGCTCGCGCACCACTTCGGGCAACTGGGCGAACTCGGCTTCGTCCAGCGCCTTGCCATCGGCCATCGGCGTAAAGGCGACGTTGCTGGCATCGCGGTACAACGCCACGTCCTTTTCCAGCGAGGCCCGCTCGATCACATCCAGGGCGCGGTCATAGCGCTGGTTGAAGGCACGGTCGATGGCACCTTTTTTCTGCTGATACGACGGGTGCTCGAACACGGCCGGGAAGGTCGACAGCAGGTTGTCGATCAAACCGCCCATATCGCTGATGAACTCGGCGGCGCTTCCAGACGGCAACTCCAGCGCGCGTGGTTCCCGAGTGTCGTCGAAGTGGTTGACGTAAACCCAGTCGGCCGGGGTCTGCTGGCGCTTGCCCTCAGCCTTGAGGTAGCGCTTGACGAACGAGAAGCGCCCGGTGCCGGGCTCGCCCATCACATACACGTTGTAACCCGGGCGCGGCATGGCCACGCCGAACTGCAGGGCCTCGACAGCACGTTCCTGGCCCAGGACTCCGCGAAACGGCTCCAGATCGTCGGTGTGGGTAAAAGCAAACTGCTCGGGGGAGAAACGCCGGGTCAGGGCTTCAGGCGCGAGACGCAGGCGCGCAGCGACAGGATCGGGCATTGGGTTTCCTTACTTCGGCGGGCAGATGAGCAGCATTCTGGCGCTGCCCGCGCGCGCCTTGCAAGGCTCGACAGGACTTTATGTCGCAGCCGGTGCAGGTCATGTAGCAGCAAATTTTTCGCAATCAACAACGCAACCTTTAGATCGTGCCTAAACTCCAAGCTGCGCGGGTGGGTGAAAAGCTTTCCCGACCTGGCAACCGAGTTGCCAGAAACCCTGACCCTTGGTTAAGACAAAGAGAACAAATGCTATGAAACGGATTCTTCTGGGTACTCTGTTCACCGTGGTCTCGCTGAACGCCATGGCAGAAGCGCCAGGCGGCCCGAACTGCGGCTGGGGCAACATGCTGTTCGAAGGCCAGCGTGGCACGCCGGCACACTTCCTTGCTTCTACTACCAACGGCACCTCCGGTAACGCCACCTTCGGCATGACCTCCGGTACCAACGGCTGCTCTACCAAGGCTTCGCTGACCTACGGCGGCAAGTCCTGGTTTGCCATGAACGGCATGATGAACGAGCTGTCCGAAGACATGGCCATGGGCCAGGGCGAAGCGCTGACCACCTATGCCGTAGTGCTCGGCGTGGCCCCGGAAGACCGCGTCTACTTCAACTCGGTTACCCACCAGCACTTCAACCAGATCTTCAGCAGCGCCGATGTCACTGCCGAAACTGTCCACAGCAACACCCTGGCGGTTCTGAAGAGCGACCCACGCCTGGCCAAATACGCTACCGAGGCCTAAGCACTGCTGTTCCCGCCCCCACGGGGGCGGGTTTCGCCTTTTCGGCATCGTGAAGAAGTAGTTGCCCGATATGCTCAAACGCCTCGCTTCCCTGGCGCTGTGTGCCTGCGCCCCTGTTCATGCCGCGCCCGTGCTGGATCAAGGCCGTCTCCAGCAACTGGCCAATACCCCTTACTGGCTCGCCATTGGTCACTACGAAACCGCCAAGCTCGGCGGCTGGCGTAGCTATGTGGACGACGATGCGTTCTTCCTCGCCGCAGACGGTGCGCACCACCCGGATCAAGAACTCAAGGCTACGGTCGATGCGCTGTATGCCCCGGCCAGCCTAGGCGACAAGCACGCGCAGTGCGTGTTCCCCGCGCGCACCCGCTGGCTGCGCGAACAGCTCGACCTGCCAGGGTTGCCGCAGCCGGACTGCCAGGAATTCAAGACCTGGTACCAGTCGATCGACCCGCACAGCGCCGCGCTGATCTTCCCGGCGGCCTACCTGAACAGCCCGTCGTCGATGTTCGGCCACACCCTGCTGCGCATCGACCAGTCCAGCACCCGCAACGACGACACCACGCTGCTGAGCTACGCAATCAACTTCGGCGCCTACATCGAAGGCAGCGACAACAGCATCCTGTACGCCTGGAAGGGCCTGATGGGCGGCTACCCGGGGCTGTTCGCCCTGATGCCCTACCAGGAAAAACTGTCCGAATACCGCAGCCTCGAAAACCGCGACCTGTGGGAATACCAGCTGGACCTCACCCCCGAAGAAACCGGGCGCATGGTCGAGCATGTGTGGGAGTTGAAGCAGATCCAGTTCGACTATTTCTTCTTCGACGAAAACTGCTCGTATCGGTTACTGGAGCTGCTGCAAGTGGCTCGGCCGAGCCTGGACCTGACCTCGCAGTTCCCGCTGACCGCCATCCCCACCGATACGGTGAAGGCCGTGAAGCAGTCCGGCCTGGTCGCCAGCGAGGTTTACCGCCCCTCTCGCGAACGTGAGTTGCTCGCCCGGGCGGAGCCGCTTGATCACAATGAAAAGCATCAGGTGCTGGCCGTGAGTGCCAATACCGCACAGTTGCAGAGCCCCGAATTCAAGGCCCTGCCCCGTGAACGCCAGGCGTTGGTGCAGGACGCCGCATATCGCCTGGAGCGCTACCGGGCCAACGGCCAGGAGCGCGACCCCGGCCAAGCGAAGCGCAGCTTCGAACTGCTGCGCGCGATCAACAGCAACCCGCCGCCGCCCTTGCAGATCGAGCGCCCCGGCCTGCCCGAGGATGGCCATGACTCTCGCACCTGGCAGCTGGGCGTAGGCACCCGTGAAGACCGCGCTTACGCCGAGTACGGCCTGCGCATGGCCTACCACGACCTGAACGACAATGCCTATGGCTTCCCGCTGGGTGCGCAAATCGAGATCCTGCAGCTGAAGGTACGCCAGTACGAGGGTAATGACTGGCAGGTGCAGCGCCTGGACCTGGCCACCATTCGCTCGCTGACGCCCCGCAACGAACTGCTCAAACCCTGGTCGTGGCAAGTGGCCGGCGGCCTGGAGCGGGTGCCAGGCAAACATGATGACGAGGTGTTGGTCAGCCACGTGAACGGCGGCGCCGGCGGCACCTGGCAATTGGCCGACGGGTTGCTGGGTTTTGCTCTGGGTACGGTGCGGGTCGAGCATCACAACGACTTCGCCCAGTTCATCGCCCCGGCGGCAGGGTTCAATGGCGGCCTGCTGTGGCGCAACGGCTTGGGCAACATGACGCTGGAGGCCAAGGGTGATTACTTCACCAATGGCGAGGTGCGGCGCAAAGTGAGCCTGAACCAGCAGTGGGAAATCAGCCAGAACCTGGGGTTGAGGTTGAGTGCTTCGAGAGAGTTCAGCCACCTCGCTACTGCGCAGAACGAAGTCATGCTCGAATTGAAGTGGTACCACTACTGAGTGATCCAATCGACTCTTTGACACTGTTTTGACAGCTCCTCGACAAATGGCCACCTAGACTTTCCACCATCAACTGGAGGGTTTTGTGGTCATGTCGCGGTACTGGTTCGGCGTGTGCATTGCGTTGTTGCTGTCAGGTTGCGAAACCACCCACGAGCAGATGCTCACCCATGGTTATCCCCCTGCCTATGCCGATGGCTTTCAGGACGGTTGCAGCAGCGGCCGCCAGGCGGCCGGGCTGATGGTGGGCGGCTTCAGCAAAAACGTGCCGCGCTACCTGCACGAGCGCCAGTACGAAACCGGTTGGGACGACGGTTTCCGCCAGTGCCATGCCATGCAGAACAGTGAAGAACAGCGCGCGTACCACGAACGCTTCTGGGACCAGCGCGACCGCGAGTGGGAGCAGGAAAAGGACCGAGGCGCTGCCAAGGCTTATCGCCACAACTGAGTCGCAAACGGACATCCCTTGAAACCGACGGCCTGCCATGATGGTCTCCTGCACACAGGAGGCCCCGCATGAGCCGAGCATTCGTCAACGAAGACCAAGCTGCCGCCCAGGCCGACCAGCCGGTGGAGCGACGCGTCAGCGAACAACCCAACTACGTCACCGCCAACGGCCTGCACCTGCTGCAAACGCGCGTGGCCGGGCTGAATGCCTTGCGCAGCGAACTGCAGGCGCAGGGCGAGCGTGGCGACAAGCAGCGGCTGGCCGATACCGAGCGGGACCTGCGTTACTTCAGTGCACGGGTGCAGAGTGCCCAGGTGGTGCCGGCAGCCACTTCACGCAGCAAGGTGCAGATTGGTAGCCGCGTACGGTTTGTCGATGCGCAGGACCAGGAGCAGGTGGTGCAGCTGGTAGGCGAGGATGAAGCGGATGCTGGGCGGGGGCTGATCAACTGGGGTTCGCCGCTGGGACGGGCGTTGCTGGGCGCGCGGCCTGGGGATGAGGTGGTTTGGCGGCGGCCGGCGGGGGATCAGGTGATTGAAGTGGTCGAGATCGAAGGTGAGCCCTGAAGGGGCCGCTATGCGGCCCCAAAAAACTTCAGGTCAGACTACGCCTTGGGCCAGCATCGCATCAGCCACTTTCACAAAGCCTGCGATATTCGCACCTTTGACGTAGTTGATACGGCCATCCGCCTCTTCACCGTAGTGCACGCAAGCATGGTGAATCGACTGCATGATGTTGTGCAGCTTGCTGTCCACTTCACCGGCAGTCCACAGCAGGCGCATGGCGTTCTGCGACATCTCCAGGCCCGACACGGCCACGCCGCCGGCGTTGGAGGCTTTGCCCGGGGCATAGAGGATGCCGGCGTCCAGGAAGATATCCACAGCTTCGAGGGTGGTCGGCATGTTGGCACCTTCGGCCACACAGATGCAGCCATTGCGCAGCAGGGTGCGGGCGTCTTCGGCGCCCAGCTCGTTCTGTGTGGCGCACGGCAACGCGATGTCGCACTGCAGGCTCCACGGGGTCTGGCCCTTGCGGAACTCAAGGCCGAACTGCCCGGCCAGCTCGCTGATGCGGCCACGCTTGACGTTCTTCAGTTCCATCAACGCGTCCCACTGGGCATCGGTCAGGCCGGCTTCGGCATACAGCGTGCCTTCGGAGTCGGACAGCGAGATCACCTTGCCGCCCAGGTCCATCACTTTGCGCGCCGCATACTGGGCCACGTTGCCCGAACCGGAAACTGCCACGCGGCGGCCGTCGATACGCTTGCCTTGGCGCTTGAGCATTTCTTCGGCGAAATACACGCAGCCGTAGCCGGTGGCTTCCGGGCGGATGAGGCTGCCGCCGTACGTCATGCCTTTACCGGTCAACACCGAGGTGAACTGGTTGGCCAAGCGTTTGTACTGGCCAAACATGAAGCCGATTTCGCGGGCACCCACGCCAATGTCACCGGCCGGCACGTCGCAGTCAGCGCCAATGTGGCGGTACAGCTCGCTCATGAACGCCTGGCAGAAGCGCATCACTTCGGCGTCGCTCTTGCCTTTAGGGTCGAAGTCCGAGCCACCCTTGCCGCCGCCCATGGGCAGCGAGGTGAGGGAGTTCTTGAACACTTGCTCGAAGGCCAGGAACTTCAGCACGCTGAGATTCACCGACGGGTGGAAGCGCAGGCCGCCCTTGTAAGGACCGATGGCGCTGCTCATCTGGATGCGGTAGCCGCGGTTGACCTGCACCTTGCCCTGGTCATCGACCCAGGAAACGCGGAACAGCACCGCGCGCTCAGGCTCTACCATACGCTCGAGAATGCCCGATTGCAGGTAGTGAGGGTTGGCTTCAAGGAATGGCCACAGGGTGCGCAGCACCTCTTCCACCGCCTGGTGGAATTCCGGTTGGCCAGGGTCACGCTGCTGCAGGCGTGCAAGGAAATTGTCGACAGATTCGATCATGGTAGACATCTCACCAAGAGGATTAGACTTATTGGTTTTTTTTCGAATGTACCAAGAAGCAATCGCACTGGAATAGGGCGAAATGTCGTTTTTTTGAAATTATTTGGTGCGTTTTATATAAGTGTATACAAAGAGCGACCCCCATAAGCTGTTTACCCGCGTATGGCAGGCACAAAAATGGGGCCCCGAAGGGCCCCATTCTTGTGCATCAGAACGCCGGCTTACTGGGCCAGTTTCTTGTGCCGTACACGGTGCGGCTGGGCAGCAGCATCACCCAGGCGCTTCTTGCGGTCGGCTTCGTACTCGGTGTAGTTGCCTTCGAAGAACACCACGTTCGAGTCGTCTTCGTACGCCAGGATGTGAGTAGCCACACGGTCCAGGAACCAACGGTCGTGGGAAATCACGATCGCGGCGCCCGGGAAGTCCAGCAGGGCTTCTTCCAGCGAACGCAGGGTTTCGACGTCGAGGTCGTTGGACGGTTCGTCGAGCAGCAGGACGTTACCGCCCTCCTTCAGGGTCAGGGCCAGGTGCAGGCGACCGCGCTCACCACCGGACAGGTCCTTGACGAACTTCTGCTGGTCGCCACCCTTGAAGTTGAAGCGGCCAACGTAGGTACGCGACGGGATCTCGTAGTTGCCGATGCGGATCTGGTCGGAACCGTCGGAAATCTGCTGGAACACGGTCTTGGCGCCGTCCAGGTCTTCGCGGCTCTGGTCCACGCAGGCCAGTTGCACGGTTTCACCGATCTCGATGCTGCCCGAGTCCGGCTGCTCCTTGCCCATCAGCATGCGGAACAGGGTCGACTTACCAGCACCGTTACCGCCGATCACGCCGACGATGGCGCCTTTTGGCATGGAGAACGACAGGTTGTCGATCAGCACGCGGTCGCCGTAGCCTTTGGATACGTTCTTGAACTCGATGACCTTGTCGCCCAGGCGCGGGCCAGCCGGGATGTAGATCTCGTTGGTTTCGCTGCGTTTCTGGAATTCCTGCGACTGCATTTCTTCAAAGCGCTGCAGACGGGCCTTGGATTTGGACTGGCGAGCCTTGGCGCCTTTGCGCACCCACTCCAGTTCCTCTTTCATGGCCTTCTCGTGGGCGCTCTGCTGCTTGGATTCCTGCGCCAAGCGGTCCGACTTGGCTTCCAGCCAGCCCGAGTAGTTGCCTTCGTACGGAATACCGGCGCCGCGGTCCAGTTCCAGGATCCAGCCAGCAACGTTGTCGAGGAAGTAACGGTCGTGGGTAATGGCTACCACGGTGCCCGGGAAGTCGTGCAGGAAGCGCTCAAGCCACGCCACCGAATCGGCATCCAGGTGGTTGGTCGGTTCGTCGAGCAGCAGCATGTCGGGGGCCGACAGCAGCAGGCGGCACAGGGCCACACGGCGCTTTTCACCACCGGACAGGTGTTCGATTTTTGCGTCCCAGGCCGGCAGGCGCAGGGCGTCGGCGGCCACGTCCAGCTGGCGCTCCAGGTTGTGGCCGTCAGCGGCCTGCAGGATGGCTTCCAGCTTGGCCTGCTCGGCGGCCAGCTTGTCGAAGTCGGCATCCGGGTCGGCGTAAGCGGCGTAGACCTCGTCCAGACGGGCCTGGGCGTCCTTGATCACGCTGACCGCTTCCTCGACCACTTCGCGCACGGTCTTGGTCGGGTCCAGTTGTGGCTCCTGCGGCAGGTAGCCAACGTTGATGTCGGGCATCGGACGGGCTTCGCCGTCGAATTCCTTGTCGACGCCCGCCATGATCCGCAGCAGGGTCGATTTACCGGCGCCGTTCAAGCCGAGCACGCCAATCTTGGCGCCTGGGAAGAACGACAGGGAAATGTTCTTGAGAATTTCCCGCTTCGGCGGCACGACCTTGCTCAGCCGATGCATGGTGTAGACGTATTGAGCCAAAACCAAGCCCTCTAATTCAGATAGGTAAAGACATCGACGATCGCCCAGGCAGCATGGCCAGGGGGATGCGTGTTCGGGTGTCATTGGACAAAGACGACCATTCTACGCCAACGCGCGGCGTTGCATAGGAGGGGCCGTGGGTGGGGTGGGATCGGTGTTGTCCCTGGGGGGCATTTGTTGGCTTTGCCGGCCTCTTCGCGGCTAAAGCCGCTCCCACAGGTACTGCATTGCCCTTGAAGGCAGTGATATCCCTGTGGGAGCGGCTTTAGCCGCGAAGAGGCCGGCACAGCAGCCGAGATGGCTCAGACGTGGCGCTGTTTGGCCTTGCCCCGCGGCAACCGGCAACGGTCGCCCTGCTCGGCCAGGCGCGCGGCCCAGGCGGACTTCACGCTGAAGCCGCCGCTGCGGGCAGGTTGCTGCTCGGCCACATGAGCCGGCCTGGCAGCCGCAGGCGCAGTGCCGACCACCTTGGCAGCAGCCTTGGCCGTAGCCACTGCCGGCGCTGGCGCTGCTGCCGCTTTGGCGGTCTTGCGCAGTTCAGCCAGCGATGGCGCTTTGCTCTTGGCGCTGGCGCCAGCGTCAGGTTTGACCAGCGAGCGCTGGCAAGACTTGCAGGATACGTCCTCGGTCACGGCAGTGCTGACAAGGGTCTGACTGCTGCGCCCGCAGGCGGAATCGAGGCCATTGGAGGAAAAGTGAGTAACCAAAACCGAACATCTCCGATGCGTTGTCATGTGAAGCGGCGGCTATTCTCGCACAGGTTGCAGGGGCTTGCCGAACCACCGGGCAGGCACCATCGGTCAACATGGCTGGCACTTTGCCATAATCCTAGGCATGCTAGCCGGTTTCGGGTGTCCGGCTTATAGTGCGCCACCGTGCATGATCCTTCCCTGCCATCGCCAGCCCAATCGCAGGATCAACGCTTGACCAACCTTACTCATCCGTCGACATTGCGTACCGCGCCACAGGCGCCCGCCGCTACCCTGCGCGGGTCGGTCAAGGGTGCGCTGGCGATGCTTGCCCTGATCCTGCTGGGCCTGCTGCTGTGGCAGCTTTTCGCCCAGTTCAACCACACCCAGGCCGACCTGCGCAAACAAAGCCTGGATGCCACTGCAGAACTGGCCGACCACCTGAGCCTGAACATGGCGTTCAAGGCGCAGCAGGCGGTGAATGTGCTGCAGCCTTACGTAAATGCGCCGCAGCCTGCCGCCCTGCCGAGCCTTCTGCATACCCTGCGCGAGCGCCTGCCTGCGCTGCAGAGCGTGGCCTGGCTGGACAACGCAGGGCAACTGCGCGCCGACAGCCTGCCCGGCAGCCCCGACCGCCAGTTGCTCGGCGAGTTGCTCACGCTGAACCTGGGCCGCCCGTACTTCTTCACCAATTCAGCCGACAACCGTACCCTCTATCTGCTGCTGCGCCAGTCCCCCGAGCAGGACCGTGGCTACTGGCTGCTGCGCCTGTCGCCAGACTATTACAGCACCCTCACCACCCACCTTGATGGCGCCGGCCACCCCCTGTGGCTGCTGGAAAACAGCCGCAGCGGCGAGGTACTGCAGCGCCACGCGCCAACCGACACCGGCAGCGAGCCGCTGCAGAGCGTGATGCTGGCCTTTATAGACAACAGCACCTGGCAACTGCGCGGCCTGTTCGACGCGCAACTGACCCAGCAGAAACTGCTGCCTGCACTGATCGGCAAGTGCCTGCTGGTGCTGTTCTGCGCCCTGCTGCCGGTGCTGGCCCTGATCAACATGCGCCGCCGCCAGCGCGCGCTGCAGGAGGACCGCCGGCGTTACCAGGAAATTTTCGAAGGCACCGGCGTGGCCTTGTGTGTGCTCGATCTGTCCAGCCTGCCTGGCCAGCTCGACCGCTACCACCTGCGCAACCGCGCCGCGCTCAAGCACAGCCTGGCGCTGGACCCAAACCTGCGTCGCTCGCTGCTGCTGGAACTGAAAATCACCGAGGTCAACCAGGTCGCGCGCCAGCTGCTGAACATCGACTGCCACGCAGGAGCCTGGCAGCGGCTGATCGACGGCACTGGCGATGGCCGCGACAGCATCGGCATGCAACTGATCGACGCGCTGATCGAACAACGCCCGCTGCTGGAGCTGGAAGTACGCCTGCCGGCGCCGCTGGGCGGCGAGTTGCATCTGTGGCTGATGGCACGCCTGCCGCAGCAGCGCCGCGACTACCAGGCGGTCATTCTCAGCATCAGCGACATCACCAGCCGCAAGCAGGTGGAACTGTCGCTGCTGGAGCGTGAAAGCTTCTGGTCGGATGTGGTGCGCACCGTCCCCGACCAGTTGTACGTGCAGGACGTGCACAGCCAGCGGATGATCTTCAGCAATCGCCACCTTGGCCAGACCCTGGGTTACGACCGTACCGAGCTTGCGCAAATGGGCGACCGCTTCTGGGAGTTGCTGCTGCACCCCGAAGACGCCGCGCACTATCAGGCCTTGCGCCAGCAACAGCGTGACAGCGGCCATGACCAACCGCTGCACTGCCAGTTACGCTTCCGCCACCATGATGGCGGCTGGCGCTGCTATGACATCCGCGAGCAGGTGCTGACCCGTGATGCCGAAGGCCTGGTAACGCGCATCATCGGCGTGGGCAAGGACGTGACCGTGCAGATCGAGGCCAGCCAGTCGCTGCGCGACAGCGAACAGCGCTACCGGATGCTCGCCGAAAGCATCAGCGACGTGATCTTCTCCACCGACAGCCTGCTCAGGCTCAACTATGTCAGCCCTTCGGTGCAGAGCGTGCTGGGCTACCGGGCTGACTGGATTTTCGCCAACGGCTGGCAGTCGATCGTCGCCAACCCGGCCCAGCTCACCGGCATCTACAGCCTGATGGAACGCGTGAGCAAGGCCATGGGCGACCCGGTTCAACTGGCCCAGCTGCGCAGCCAGCTGCCGACCCAGCTGTTCGTGTTCGACTGCCTGCGCGGCGATGGTCGCAAGATCCCCATCGAACTGCGCCTG
This sequence comes from Pseudomonas sp. NMI542_15, assembly GCF_021283425.1. NCBI lineage: Bacteria > Pseudomonadati > Pseudomonadota > Gammaproteobacteria > Pseudomonadales > Pseudomonadaceae > Pseudomonas > Pseudomonas sp. NMI542_15. Next base: position 55,147 of record NZ_JAJSRO010000022.1, read on the forward strand.
GTGCTGGTGTGGGACGATGACCAGCGCTTCGAAGGCGTGCTTGGGGTGGGCCGTGACATCAGCCAGCAACGGCGTGCCGAAAAAGACCTGCGCATGGCCGCAACGGTATTCGAGCATTCCACTTCGGCCATCCTCATCACCGACCCGGCCGGCTATATCGTGCAGGCCAACGAGGCGTTCAGCCGCGTCAGTGGTTATGCCGTCAGTGAAGTGCTCGACCAGTTACCGGGCATGCTCACCGTCGACGAACAGCAGGAAGGGCACCTGCGCTATGTGGTCAAGCAACTGCACCAGCGCGGCAGCTGGGAGGGCGAGGTGTGGCTCAAGCGCCGTGACGGCGACCACTACCCGGCATGGGTCGGCATTACTGCGGTACTGGACGACGAGGGCGACCTGGCCAGCTACGTGTGCTTCTTCACCGACATCAGCGAGCGCAAGGCCAGCGAACAGCGCATTCACCGCCTGGCCTACTACGACGCCCTCACCCACCTGCCCAACCGCACGCTGTTCCAGGACCGCCTGTACAACGCCCTGCAGCAGGCGGAGCGGCAGAAGGCCTGGGTGGTACTGATGTTCCTCGACCTGGACCGTTTCAAGCCGATCAACGACTCCCTCGGCCATGCCGCGGGCGATCGCATGCTCAAGGACATGGCCCTGCGCCTGCTGGCCTGCGTGGATGACGACGACACTGTGGCGCGCATGGGCGGCGACGAATTTACCCTGTTACTGCAACCGCGCCCCAGCCGCGAGCTGGCACTGAACCGCGCCATCCACGTGGCCGAGAACATCCTCGGCAGCCTGGTGCGGCCATTCGTGCTGGAAAACCGCGAGTTCTTCGTCACTGCCAGTATCGGCATCGCCCTCAGCCCGCAGGATGGCAGCGAGCTGAGCCAGCTGATGAAAAACGCCGACACCGCCATGTACCACGCCAAGGAACGCGGCAAGAACAACTTCCAGTTCTACCAGGCCGAGATGAACGCCAGCGCCCTGGAGCGGCTGGAGCTGGAAAGCGACCTGCGCCACGCCATGGAGCAGAACGAATTCATCCTCTACTACCAGCCGCAGTTCAGTGGCGACGGCAAACGCCTGACCGGCGCCGAAGCACTGCTGCGCTGGCGCCACCCAACCCGTGGCCTGGTACCGCCAGGCGACTTTATCCCGGTGATCGAGGAACTGGGCCTGGTCGTGGACGTGGGCGACTGGGTCCTGCGCGAGGCTAGCCGCCAACTCAAGGCCTGGCACAAGGCCAAGGTGCGGGTGCCGAAAGTGTCGGTGAACATTTCGGCGCGGCAGTTCTCCGACGGCCAGCTGGGCACGCGGATTGCCAACATTCTTGAAGAAAGCGGCCTGCCGCCGGCCTGCCTGGAGCTGGAGCTGACCGAAAGCATTCTGATGCGCGAGGTGAGCGAGGCGCTGCAGATTCTTGCCAGCCTGAAAAACCTGGGCCTGAGCATTGCGGTGGACGACTTCGGCACCGGCTACTCATCGCTCAACTACCTCAAGCAGTTCCCCATCGACGTGCTCAAGATCGACCGCACCTTCGTCGACGGCCTGCCCGAGGGCGAGCAGGACGCGCAGATTGCCCGGGCAATCATCGCCATGGCCCACAGCCTCAACCTGGCGGTAATCGCCGAGGGCGTGGAAACCCACGAGCAGCTGGAGTTCCTGCGCGAACATGGCTGCGACGAAGTGCAGGGCTACCTGTTCGGCCGGCCGATGCCGGCACACCAGTTCGAGGCGCAGTTCTCCAACGAAACGCTGTTCATGTTCCATTGATGCGGTACCTGCACTGGCCTCATCGCCGGCAAGCCAGCGCCCACAAGTGATGCATCAGCCTCAAGGCCAGCGCAAATCCTGTGGGGACCGGCTTGCCGGCGATGGGGCCATAAGCGCCCCAAAAAACGGACCTGAAAGTCAACTCGGACGCCCGCCCAGCCCAGACACGGCGCGGGATGCAACATGAGCCCCATTGGTCCGCGACTTGATGCCACTTCATATGCCAGCCGCGAATCAATCGGTTAGAATGCCCCCCCAAACTACCCCGATCCTTGAGGACCGCCATGTTCAGCCGTGATTTGACCATTGCCAAGTACGACGCCGAGCTCTTCGAAGCCATGCAGCAAGAAGCCCTGCGCCAGGAAGAGCATATCGAGCTGATCGCTTCGGAAAACTACACCAGCCCGGCAGTCATGGAAGCTCAGGGCTCGGTCCTGACCAACAAGTACGCCGAAGGCTACCCAGGCAAGCGTTACTACGGTGGTTGCGAATACGTCGACATCGTCGAGCAACTGGCCATCGACCGTGCCAAGGAACTGTTCGGCGCCGATTACGCCAACGTCCAGCCGCACGCTGGTTCCCAGGCCAACGCAGCTGTCTACCTGGCCCTGCTGTCGGCCGGTGACACCATTCTGGGCATGAGCCTGGCCCACGGTGGCCACCTGACCCACGGTGCTTCGGTAAGCTCGTCGGGCAAGCTGTACAACGCCATCCAGTACGGCATCGACGGCAACGGGCTGATCGACTACGACGAAGTCGAGCGCCTGGCGGTCGAGCACAAGCCGAAAATGATCGTTGCCGGCTTCTCGGCCTACTCGCAGGTTCTGGACTTCGCCCGCTTCCGCGCCATCGCCGACAAGGTCGGTGCTTACCTGTTCGTCGACATGGCCCACGTTGCCGGCCTGGTTGCCGCTGGCGTGTACCCGAACCCTGTTCCGTTCGCCGACGTGGTCACCACCACCACCCACAAGACCCTGCGCGGTCCACGTGGCGGCCTGATCCTGGCCCGTGCCAACGCCGACATCGAGAAGAAGCTGAACTCGGCTGTATTCCCGGGCGCCCAAGGCGGCCCGCTGGAGCACGTGATCGCCGCCAAGGCCATCTGCTTCAAGGAAGCCCTGCAGCCTGAGTTCAAGGCTTACCAGCAACAGGTCGTGAAAAACGCCCAGGCCATGGCCAGCGTGTTCATCGAGCGTGGTTTCGACGTGGTGTCCGGTGGCACCCAGAACCACCTGTTCCTGCTGTCGCTGATCAAGCAGGAAATCTCCGGCAAGGACGCTGACGCCGCCTTGGGCAAAGCCTTCATTACCGTCAACAAGAACTCGGTACCGAACGACCCACGTTCGCCGTTCGTCACCTCGGGCCTGCGTTTCGGCACCCCAGCCGTCACTACCCGTGGTTTCAAGGAAGCCGAGTGCAAGGAACTGGCTGGCTGGATCTGCGACATCCTGGCTGACCTGAACAACGAAGCGGTGATCGACGCCGTACGTGAGAAGGTCAAGGCCATCTGCAAGAAGCTGCCGGTATACGGCAACTGATTGGCATTAGCCTGATGTGAAAAGCCCGGCCTCTGTGCCGGGCTTTTTCATGTCTATCGGAAACAGGGCCAAATGGGCATCCCGCTGAGGCTGCCCTAGCCTGCGGTCTCCTTACTACGCCCACCTGGAGCCCGCAATGGCCGATCATCAAGCGCTGTCCTTCACCGCTACCTTGTTAGTCAACGGTCACCCCCTGACCATCCTGAGCGAAGCCACCGAAGGCACCATCAGGGTTGCCCACCCCGACACTAACCTGGGGTTGATGGACGTGACCCATGCACTGGGCGTGCTAAGCACACCCGATGACGCTTGGGACGATGCCCGAGAAGCAGGGCATGTCGATTTTCACGTCACAGGCGACGTGGCGCCCGTGCTGTTCTACTTCCGTCACACCCCTGAAGGCTACCGCCTGTACATCAGGGGCGGCGAGCATGACGGCCAAGGCGTGTTCAAAAGCAAATATGGCGTTGCCATGGTCAGCCCTATTGAGGGCAGCGACCCGACCCCGTGGCAGATGCGCAATCCCCACACCCAGCACCCCCTCGACCTTGCAGGCATGGCTGTCGACTTTTCCATCATCAACCTGGCGTGCGCTGCGTCCGGGCAAAGCTTGGCCACCCATTTGATTGCCAATGGCGAAGGGGGCTATCTGATCACCCTGCGTTCCAAGCCTGCCACCAGCTTACGGCTGAACATTACCGAGCGCGGAGTGGACTGGGCGCGACGCTGAGTCGCTTGCCCCACATGCGCAAACAGTGCCGGGGCTTTCACATCAGGGAACGATCACCCGCTGCGGCGGTGTGGGAGGCGACTCTTAAGATCGCCTCTTTCCACAGCAAGGGTCATCACCATGTATAGCAACCGGCAACAATCATTCATCGCCCAGCTCAGTGCCCCAGGTGCGCACCTGAACTTCCTGGATGTGCTGCTGGGGCAGCCAGCCAGAATCCTGCTCGCAGGTAGCGGTGGTGGTGTTTTCAGTGGCAGGTTCAGCGAGCGGGATGACTCGCACCTGTTAGGCCACCTGCCCGTTGAAAACGCGCCGCCCCCTCCGACGCTGTACTTTCGCCACTCCGAAGAAGGTTACTACTTGTATGTAAGAACGCCTGGCAACCATTTCGGCAAAGGCATCAGCCGAGGCAGGCATGGGGAAATCGGTGCCTACCCAACCCAAACTCTCGCCCCCGCCTGCTTCGAGCTGCTCGGCCCTAACGGCGCGCTGATACTCTCGGACATTCCTGTGAACGCCTTCCACTGCGTGTTACGTGAGCGTGCCTCCGGTATGTGCCTGCATCGCCACAAGCGTTTCGACGCTGCGCACACCTATGTATTTGCCAAGCGCGATGAGAGGATGCGCCTGACCCTCAACATTCTGGAGCGTAACGCCGCATGGTTGAGCGACCCGGATGAGATATAGGTAGCTGGGGGGCCAAGGCCGCAAGAGCAATGATTCAGGCGAGCACCCAATGCCGCCAACGATTACCCTGTGCTCTTTAGCTTTTGAGCACAGGCCTCCTCTTGACCAGAGAACAACTCGAAACCCATCAGACCCTGATCTACTTCGCCGCAGTGTTTGCCGCCATCGCCTTCGGCTTGCTGGCCAGTGACAGCGCCCGCCACCTGGAGGCACTGGTCACCCCCGCCATCGCCGTGCTGATGTACGCAATGTTCCTGCAGATCCCTTTTCTCGACCTGCGCCAGGGCCTGGGCAACCGCCGGTTCATCGCTGCCCTGCTGGTCGCCAACTTCATCCTCGTGCCGCTACTGGTCTGGGGCATCACCCGCGGGCTGGTCGAACACCCGGCGTTGCTCATCGGCGCCCTGCTGGTACTGCTCACACCCTGCATCGACTACGTGGTGGTGTTCACCCACATCGGCAAAGGCGACTCGCGCCTGACTTTGGCCGCCACCCCCGTGCTGCTGCTGGTGCAACTGGTGCTGCTGCCGGTGTATCTGGCCTTGATGCTGGGCGACAGCAGCCAGGTGGCCATCTCCATCACCCCGTTCGTGGAAGCCTTCGTGCTACTGATCGTGATGCCAATGGCCCTTGCGGTGCTGACCAGCGCCGGTGCCCGCCACTCGCGTAAAGTCGCAACCTGGAATGACGCCTGGGCGTGGTTACCCGTACCGGCGATGGCCTTGGTACTGATGGTTGTGATCGCTTCGCAAATTGCCGTGGTGCTACGTGATTTCGACCGCTTGCTGCCGGTGATCCCGGTGTACATCGGTTTCATGCTGCTGGCGCCAGCCCTCGGGTTCGTTTCGGCCCGTCTGCTGCGCCTGCCAGCCACCGAGGCGCGTTCGGTGATGTTCAGCGCATCGACCCGCAATTCGCTGGTGGTGTTGCCGCTGGCACTGGCCTTGCCCGAGCATTTGCGCACCCTGGCAGCAGCTGCCGTGATCACGCAGACGCTGGTGGAGCTGGTGTGCGAGCTGGGTTACGTGCGGGCCATACCTCGCCTGACCCGCACGTAAGGGGCTCAACTGACCACGTGCAGGTAGTGCAGGTGGCGCTCGTACTGGTCCAGGATGTCGCCAATCACATCTTCGCGGCTCCAGCCCATCACGTCGTAGTCCTGCCCGCCCTCACGCAGATACACCTCGGCGCGGAAATACTTGCGAGCATCGTTGTTATCGTCAGATTCGCGAAGGACGAAGCTGGGGGTATTGTACGCACGCGGCCGAACTTCATATTTGAAGCGACCCTCGCCCGCGTGGGAAAGCTCGAGCGTGACCCGGCCATCGTCGCGTTCCTCAACCGTAACCTCGTAACCTTGCTTGCGCAGCTCCTGGGCCACTTCGTCGCAGGCAGGCTTGACCACATCATTGATAAAGCGGGTAACGTGGGCCCTGCGCGGCATCATGGCGATGTTGCGCAGGCGCCGTTGCCAGCCACCGTGATTCTGCCGGTGCTGGCGCTGGCCAGGCAGCGACTGGGTGCGCAGGCCGCGACGGGTGGCATCCAGGCCCAAGGCCTTGAACAGGCCCCAGATCGCCACCAGCAGGATGACCGCGAATGGCAAGGCACTGGCGATGGTGGCTGCCTGCAGCGCTTTCAGGCCGTTGGCCAGCAACAAGGCAATGGCAACTGCGCCCATGGTCACCGACCAGAACACCCGCTGCCACAGCGGCGAGTGGCCTTTGCCCGAGGAGGCAAGCATGTCTACCACCAGCGCCCCGGAGTCCGCGGAGGTGACAAAGAACACCACCACCATCAGCACCGCCACTAACGATACCGTTGTCGACCACGGGAAGTGTTCGAGAAACGCGAATAACGCAAGCGAACTGTCCTGATCGACAACCGCCGCCAGCTCCCTCACACCCCCGTGCAGGATCATGTGAATGGCGGTGTCGCCGAACACAGTCATCCACAGCAGGGTAAAACCCGCCGGTACGAACAACACGCCGCAGACGAATTCGCGAATGGTGCGACCACGGGAAATACGCGCGATAAACAGCCCTACGAAAGGCGACCAGGACAGCCACCAGCCCCAGTACAGCAGGGTCCAGCCACCGATCCAGTCGGTGGGTTCGTAGGCGAACAGGTTGAATGTCTTGTTGACGATATCGGACAGGTACGCGCCGGTGTTCTGAACATAGGCCTGCAGCAGGAACACGGTCGGGCCAACGACCAGCACGAACAGCATCAATATCACTGCCAGGCCAAGGTTGAGCTCGGAGAGAATGCGAATGCCTTTATCCAGCCCGCTGGCCACCGACAGCGTGGCAAGGGCACAGGTGGCGGCGATGAGAACGACTTGCACAGTGGTGCTGACGGGCAAACCGAACAGCTGGTGCAGGCCGCTGTTGATCTGCAGCACGCCGTAGCCAAGCGAAGTGGCCACGCCAAATACCGTCCCCAGAATGGCAAAGATATCCACAGCGTGCCCGATCGGGCCGTAGATGCGCTCGCCAATCAAAGGATACAGCGCCGAACGCAGCGTCAATGGCAGCCCGTTGCGGAAACTGAAGTAAGCCAGGATCAGCGCGACGATGGCGTAGATGGCCCAGGCATGCAGGCCCCAGTGGAAGAACGTGATGTTCATGGCTTCACGTGCTGCCGCGATGGTATTTGGCTCACCGACCGGGGGGTTGATGAAATGCATCACAGGCTCGGCTACGCCGAAGAACATCAGGCCAATACCCATGCCTGCCGAGAACAGCATGGCGAACCAGCTCTTGTTGGGGTAGTCCGGCTCGCTGTGGTCCGGGCCCAGCTTGATATCGCCGTAGCGGCTGACCGCCAGGAACACCACGCTGATCAGTACCAATGCCACGGTAAGGATGTAGAACCAGCTGGCGTTGGTGATGATCCATTGCTGCACGTCTTCGAACACACGCTGAGCGTGCTCCTGGAAAACCGTGGCGTACAGCACCAACAGCAGCACCAGAATGGCACTGGTAAAGAAAACGGGAGGGTTGATGGTGCTCCTGCGTTTTTGCTCTGCATTCATAGGCAGTATGACTCCTGGTGTTCAGCGCTGCGCATCAGGTGAGAGCGGTCAAGACTCGACCACCCTCGCCGCGTGGTGAATGAGAGATGCCCAAACCTTAGCGTCAGTTCAGGCATTTCCCAAAAATTACCGCTGCGCTTTCCTGCCAGACCCGCGCTGAAACATCAGCCCAGGTTACGTTTGAGCTCGGCAATGTGCTCCGGGCCGATACCACAGCAGCCGCCTACCAGACTGGCGCCGCGCTCACGCCAGTCGGTGGCCCAGGCCAGGTAACCAGGTGGATCGAGGTCTTCGCGCAGCTCATCCAGGCCATCGTTGGCGGTGGCTTCCTTGGGCTGTGGCGGGAAGGCGTTGGCATAGGCACCGATTGCGATGTCGGCGTTGTGCTGCTGGGTGAGCTCGCGGGCGACATCGATTGCAGCACCAATCACTTCCGGCTGGCTGCAGTTGAACAGCACCGCCGCAGCACCCAGGCCGATCACGGCCTCGATGGCATCGGCTACCGGCTCGCCGGAGCGCAGCCGAGGCACAGCGTCCACCTCTTCATCCTGCAAGGTGAACGACACCCAGAACGGCCGGCCGTCTTCAGGCAAGTGCTGATGAATGGCCCGCACTTCGGCAATCGAGCTTTGGGTTTCTGCCAGCCACAAGTCCACATGAGGGGCCAGGCCTTGGAGCAGGGGGAGCAATACCTCGGCCACGCGCTCAGGCTGGAACAGGTCCGGGCGGTAAGAACCGAAAAGCGGTGGCAAGGAACCTGCCACCCTTACCGGGTGCGCGCCGGTATCGGCCGCATGCCGCGCGAGCTGGCCGGCGATATTGGCCAGTTGCTGCCCTTCCTTGGCAAAGCGCTCCTCGCCGATGTGAAAGGGCACTACCGCGTAACTGTTGCTGGTGATGACTTGTGCACCGGCGGCGATAAACGCTGCGTGCACGCCAACCACCGCCTCCGGCGCCTCGCTCAGCGCCAGTGCCGACCACTCGGGCTGGCGGAACGGCGCCCCACTGCGCTGCAGTTCACGGCCCATGCCGCCGTCGAGAATGACCATCGCTCGCTCTTTCATATAACTTCTCTGCAGGTTCTTATGAATAAAATTCATTAGTTCATGAACGTTTATAACTATTAAATACCCTATCACTCCTTTGCCCAACATATCAGGTATGTACATGCGATTTTCTACCGTGCTCGGTGCGGGCCTCGTGCTGCTCGCCACTGCTTCCCAGGCCTTTGCTGGCGCCACGCTGGAGCGGGTTGAATCGCGCAAGGAACTGGTCAACGTGCTGATGGAAAGCTACCCGCCGTTCTCCTTCCTCAATGACCAGAACCAGCTGGACGGTTTCGATGTGGACGTGGCCAAGGCCGTGGCTGACAAGCTGGGCGTCAAGCTGCGCCTGGAAACCCCGTCCTGGGACGTGATCGCCGCTGGCCGCTGGAGCGGCCGCTACGACATCTGCATCTGCTCGATGACCCCGAGCAAGGCCCGCGCCGAAGTGTTCGACTTCCCGGTGGAGTACTACGCCTCACCGGCGGTGATCGTGGTCAATGCCAAGGATGAGCGCATCCACGGCGCCAAGGACCTGGAGGGCCGCAAGGTGGGCCTGACCAGTGCATCGAGCTACGAGAGCTACCTGAACAAGAATCTGGTCATTGAAGGCGACGAAGACAAGAAGCTCGAATACCCCTTCGACTTTGTGCAGATAGCGCCCTACGACACCGACAACGTCGCCTTCCAGGACCTGGGCCTGGGGGCTGGGGTGCGCCTGGATGCCATCCTCACCAACCTGGTGACCGCGCAGCCGCGCCTGAGCCAGGACAAGCGCTTCAAGCTGGCCGGCGCACCGCTGTATGAGGAGCCGAACTCGGTAGCCATCGAAAAAGGCGACCCTGAGTGGGACGCCAAGGTGCGCCAGGTATTTGCCGAGCTGAAGGCTGATGGCACCCTGGCCAAGCTGTCGCAAAAATGGATTGGCGCCGATATCAGCAAATGAGCAGCTTCCCCCCCTCCCCCAAGCCCGTGGTCAAGCCGGCGGGCGCCGGCCTGTTCAGCTTCCGTACCCGGTTACTGCTGACCTGGCTGGCGCTGTTCGGCCTGTTTGTGGCGTTTTTCCTCAGCTTTGACCTGAAGTTCGCGATCATTCTGGAGAAGTTTCCGAACCTCGCCGGCTTCAAGCTGGGGCCTAACGGCTTTCTCCAGGGCGCGGCGCTCACCTTGTTCCTGTGCCTGTGCTCAATGGTGGTCTCGGTGCTGCTGGGCTTTGCCGCCGCGCTGGCGCGGTTGTCGAACAGCGCTGTGCTGGTGGGTGTTGCCAGCTTCTACACCTCGTTCTTCCGCGGCACACCGCTGCTGATCCAGATCTTGCTGATCTACCTGGGCCTCCCGCAACTGGGCCTGGTCCCGGGCGCCATCAGTGCCGGCATCATCGCGTTGTCGCTGAACTATGGGGCCTACCTGAGCGAGATTTTCCGTGCCGGGATCCTCGGCGTCGCGCGCGGGCAACGTGAAGCGGCGCTGGCCCTGGGCATGCGCACGCGGCAGATCTTCTGCCACGTCATCCTGCCCCAGGCCATGCGGGTGATCATTCCGCCCACGGCCAACCAGTTCATCTCGATGCTCAAGGACTCCTCGCTGATTTCGGTGATGGGCGTGTGGGAGGTCATGTTCCTTGCGCAATCCTACGGGCGGTCGAGCTATCGTTACCTGGAGATGCTGACCACGGCGGCGGTGATCTACTGGGTGCTGTCGATCCTGCTGGAGCTGGTGCAGGCACGGCTGGAGCGGCATTTCGGCAAGGCTTACCAGCGGTAGCGCCAGCGTTTGCCGCGCAGGGGCTGCCAGGCAGCCCCTCACGGCCATCGCTCAAAGCGTCTTCATCTCGGCAATATCCCGCGCCACCTGATCCGCAGAATGGTCGAACATCGCCTGTTCCTGCGCATCCAGTGGCAACTCGATCACCCGCGCCAGCCCTTGGTCTGACAATACACAGGGCACACCCATGGCAATATCCGTGCGCCCGTACTCGCCCTCCAGAATCGCCACAGCCGGCAAAATACGGTTTCGCCCATTGGCGATGGCATCCACCATCTGCGCAATGGCCACGCCCGGCGCATCGCAGGCGCTGCCCAGCTTCTTCAGGCCCAGAATCTCGCCGCCGCCCTTGCGCGTGCGCTCCACGATCCGCTCTATCTGGTCATCGGACAGGAAGTGCGACAGCGGCACCGAGCCGATCTGGCAGTAGCGCATCAGCGGCACCATGCTGTCGCCATGCCCGCCGAGCACCAGCGCCGTGATATCCCGAGCGGAAAACCCGGTCTGCTCGGCAATGAAGCACTTCATGCGCGCGGTATCCAGCACCCCTGCCTGGCCAAATACCTTGTCGCGCCCAAGGCCGCTGAGGCTCCAGGCCCGATAAGTCAGCACATCGACCGGGTTGGACACCACCAGCACCGTGGCTGTCGGCGCATGGTGTTGGATGTCGGCCATGATGCTATCGAGAATGGGCAGGTTGATACTCAGCACATCCTGGCGCGACTGCCCGGGCTTGCGCGGCACGCCTGCGGTAATCACCACCAGCTCGGAACCGTCGAGCATTTCGGCTTGGGCACCACCGTAGACCCGGGTATCGGAACCAGACTCCACAGCGGCCTGCCACACATCCAGCGCCTTGCCCTGCGCCAGCTCGCCCTGTACATCCATCAACACCAGTTCACGGCACAACTCATCCCGGGCGATGATCTGCGCCGCCGCCTCGCCGACCAGGCCGGCACCCACGATTGTTAGCTTGTTCACCTGACACCTCCCAGCGGCGCGCGCCACCAGGAACACGCCTGCGTATACAGGGAAGTATTGACCGCTGAAGCGAAAAGACCACCCAAGGTGATGCCTGGCTTAATCCATGAAGCAGCGCCCCACACGATGCGCGAGTAGAGCCCGGCTCCCGCCGCTGCGCGGAACCAGTTCCGGATGGGTGTGCCATTCAGGTCAGCTTAGCCTGTCCGTCTTGCTCACCAACCGGAAACGCACCATGACCGATCACAAGAAACTTTCTTTCACCGCAACCCTGCAAATTGCCGGCTGCCCCCTGAATACCCTGGACAGCATGTGCACAGGGCCAATTATTCTCAGCAGTCCCATCAACAATTTGAATCCTGTCATGGATGGCGGCCGTGCCATTGGCATGTTCAATTGCTCAGACGAAGACTGGCACCTAGGTAGGGACAGCGGGCTGATTACCTTTGACAGGGGTGCCAGTGCGCAATCGCTGGTGCTGTATTTCCGCCATTTTGATGGCGGCTATCGGCTTTACCTACGCAGCGGCGAGCATCTGGGCGAAGGCGTATTCACCAATGCCAATGGCGTGGTAGATGTCCAGCCCATAAAAGCCAGCGATCCTTCCCTATGGAAAATTGTCGATGCCCAAACCGGTCAACCTTTCGACCTGACGCAGTGCGAAGGCCCTGATTGTGATATCAAGCTTACAAGCGCCGACGGGCACCCAGTCGAATCTCATTACCTCTACCCGGTCGGCGCCTTCCTGGCTTGTTACCCCGCTGCACATCAAGGTGACCTGAGGTTGATCATTCAGGAGCGGGAAGTCGACTGGCTCAATGCAGACTGATCTATACCTGCGCACCAAACACCGGGCGTACGAGCAACTGCCCTGCTCAACAGCTAGCCGGCGGCGCACTGCGCAGGAAGCGCCAAACAGCAAAGCCCCACCCTGACCAGCCGGGGCCTGACCACTCTGCTCCATGGCGGGCCTCCGATTGGACGGAGACGAAGCGGGATTGGCTGACATTGAAGTCGCTAATGACCGCACAAAAAAAGCGCCTGCGATGAAGACTGGGGGCTGATGCGCCTTTCGATTCCGACCGGCCAAGGTCGCGTCGCTGATTCGGCGACTGAGGGTCTTTATTGCTGGGTGGCTGTTTTCGCAAGTTTTCGAGGGTACGAATGTACTGCGTATTTCGTAGAAAATTGCTCGCCACAAGCAACGCACACACTCCAGGCCATATGCGGTCCGTGTAGGAGCTGGCTTGCCTGCGATGGGCTGCGCAGCAGCCCCATACCCCGGCCTGGCAGGAATAACCCACCATCGGCCTGAACAGAAGGAGCCAGCTGCAACCCCCACATCTGGCCCCCACTCATCAACGACCTCCTCTAACCCTCCAACTCATGGCCGTTGCCCTCCATCACCTTCCCACACTGCTCACTGGCCAACCGGCTGATGATCCGAATCGCCTGATGGATACCGGCCGTGTTGCGAAAGCTCAATTGCGGGTTGTGTTCGCATTCCAGCATTTCATCGTGCTGGACCAGGGCCTCGCCTAGTAGCTCGAGGGTCCAGGCGTAGCTTTGGATGGTGGAAAGGCGCTCTTGGTCAGTCATGGCGTACCTCCGAATGACCGGGGACGGAGTGGGATTGGCTGGGGGGGAAGTAGCTGATGGCCGTCGAAGAACGACGGTGGAGAACGAATGCGAGGGTCCTGCTTGGACTTGAGGTAAGCATGCATGAGGCTCCAAGTTTTAGTTGGAGCTGCCACGATCCTTCCTACGGGATTGGGTGGCAGCTGTGTGCGGGGTAGGAATACCGGGGAAACTTGGAAACCCGGCCAGGCCGAGGCCTGCCCACACACAGCCGCCATGACACAGCACGGCAGACACAAAAAAGCGCCAGCTGTGGTGCAGGGGCGCCTAGTGCATGCGCCAAGTTTACCAACGGGTTCCTACGCCCGGTCACGGGATTTACCGTGACGCAGAGATTTAGCCTCACATTGCTTGGCGGGGCAAGTATGGAAGTTGTAGGAAAGGTCTCTGAATAATGTACGAACGGCGCCGAAGCAGCTGTCTTCGCGTCGGTGATAAATCCTTATAGGAAAATGAGATGAGACTTTATTTGCATCCCACATCAATCTCACTTTTCCTGACTGCTTTTCCGTGCCCGTTGCGATGGCGGCCTCGACACTGCCTTCTTCGCTTTGACTGCTGCAGGGCTTTTCCCTCTTTTCGGTCCGGCCACCACGTGGGAACCAGCCAGCGGCGCGGCCACAGCGATTGGCCCACCCGCCTGCAACTGGCCAGCATTGTTGCCGACGAGCGTTGCAGTGGGCTTATCTTTAGCCGTCATCACCATACCCATCCGCACGCCAAAGAGGCGCAGCACGGCATCCAAAGTGCTGAGCTTCGGATTCGACTTCCCGCTTTCCAATTCATACAGGCTTTTCGTGGACATCTTGCACATGGCCGCGAAGGTCTCTTGGTCAAGCCCGGTGACTTCGAGCCGCAGACGGCGGATGGATGCCCCAATGGGGTCCAGCCCCGCCGCGTTGCGCTTGACGATATCCTCTACGAGCTGGGCGCGCTCTTCAAGCTGTAGTTTTTTCATCGCAGTCCCCACCCCACGAGTCGCTTATCCAGATTATTCACGGCGTACTCAAGAAGTTCGTTCGTCCTGTCCACGACCTCAGCTTGCGCGAAAGCCTAGTTCCGACTTGGCTGAAGGCCTGCCAACGACTCCTTGATGCGCAGATGCCCAATAGGGGCCGGCATGAAGCGTTCTAGAAGACACAGAAACCGGCATTACTTTGCTGATTATCAGCTTCAGAACGGGTAAAACCGGCACCACACTGCCGATTATGGATTCACAGCGCGCGGAAAAGTGCTAGAGGTAGTTGCTGCACCCTGGGGAGCAGGAGCTGCCTGTGGTTTGGCCTTTGGGTTATAAAACCATGTTTAGTTGCGTTGGGTCAGGTGGTGGATGGCACGGGCTTCGCTGTCGAGGCCGGAATACCAAAGGCAAAACGCGCCAGACAGAAACCACAAAGCCCGCGCCTGGCGGGCTTTGTGGTGCGTTTCATAGACAGTCATAGACTGCTGGAAACGGTTTACTGGTGCCGGAGACAGACGGACGGTTGTTGGCCGTAAGGGCCCGGTTTTCGCGGGGCTGGAATTTGGTGGATTTTTTGATGTACCTCATAGGGTATCTACTAACAAATCAGCTAGTTATGGCTTTCTGTGGAATCGAATCGGGACCTGCGGAGGCTCCTCCCACCCCTTCAAGTGGTACGTAAGGAACGGCAGAAACGACCCAACGCGGCCCTTGGTGGAGGGCGGCGATCGGCCATAAGCTGTCATTCAGGACGGAAACGCTAAACCTCAACTGAACGTAGACACACTGCCGACTACTTCGTACCCTCAGGGCTGGTCCGTCGGCTTTGCTCGTTTAGCTTGATCACCCGGCAGACACCAGCATTTTGCCACGGAGGGAAAAATGAAGTTCTACGCAAACAAACTGAATGGAAAATTTCTCAGAAATGCGCTTCCCGACGAAAGTGTTAAAATTGATTGGGTTCGCGCAGCTATTGCTTACGGGAGTGATGAAACTACTCTCGTGGAAAATTGTGTGGAGCACGGGCGTAGACTTGACATATGGATGCGATACGACCATACGGTTCCGGTAGATCCTCGCCTCCTTAGATTCTTGCTTCGAAACAGCGGGAACAATATATTCTGCTTTCTTATTCCGGATGTCCTTCACGCTAAGGTAATTTGGTGGAAGAACTATGGCGTATATGTTGGCTCCGCAAATCTTACTGACCGTGCCTGGGTCACCAATATTGAGTTTGGAGTTTTTATCCCAGAGCAGGACCTAGAGGCCAATGGACAAATAACTGATATAGAGGGATTCTTTGAATCCTTGATCTCCTGCGATGCGGCACAACAGTTGACGGACGAAATAATCCAGGAACAAGAGAGGATTCTTAGACTCAGAGAAAAAGACCTGCAAAAAATTGAGCGCGGGTCGGAGAGTTTGAGGAGCATCAAGAGGTGGGAAGGCCCGGCTTTTACGAGCTCCGATAAAGCGTTTGATATTCGCAAGGAATCTTTCATTAAGGAATGGCGCAACGGCCTCTCCGTTTTGCGAGATATTGCGCATAAAGCCCCAAATTATCGCCCAAGATGGCTCAATCAAGATGTGCCTGCGGCTTGGCAAGCGGACCAGTTTCTACACGCCTTCTACTACAATAAAGTGGTTGATGGAGTTCGTCACCCATTTGATGAGCACTATCAGAAAAATAGGAAAGATCCAACCGCAAGCATGCTGGCTGCGCTGAAGTGGTGGTCTGGACTGGACGCGCCTCCATCCAGTGAAGACGTGAATTGTCACGTCCGAGCCCCTGTCATACGTCGTTATCTAGATAAGAACAAGGTAAGGTTTCTTTCACTAGAGGAGTTCTATGAGGTTCTGCAGGCCAACCACTCGACCGTAGACCACGTGCGTCGTATGAGGCTTGAGGAGTTAGGTCTGAGGGAAGTGCAGGACGTTACTGAGGCGCAGCGTGTTAAGGCATTCGCCAAGGCACTATTTAGACAGCAAAATGAAAGGGGTGAAACAGTCTTAGACATCTTAGCCTTTGTGCTTGATGGCGGTTCTCCAAGTGACATTCCGGCAAGGCTGTTTGAGGTAGTGCATAGCTCAGCAAGAAGATTCCCTCATTTTGGGAACAATCAAATCGCAGAACTTGCAGGATGGGCTCGTCCCGAGTTGTGCCCGCCACGTAACGGCAGAACCAGTAAGGGGTTAAGGGCGCTAGGCTACGACGTTCACGTGTACTAAAGGTTTCAACATGCTGCGTATGGTAAAGCTAAACAATCCGATGCAGGCGCTACGGCCCTATCCGTGCGACAGCCAGCTCATTCTGCGCACTCGATTACCCGAGTTATTCACTCATAGCTACGGAGCAGCGTGCCGCTGCTGGCGCAATTGAAAAGCTGGATGGAAAAGACCCAGCCCCAAATGACCTCGCAGAACGCACTCGGCAAAGCGGTGAACTACTTGGCGGGCAACTGGAGCAAACTCGAACGGTATGTCGAGGAAGGCTTCCTACCCATGGATAACAATGCTGCCGAACGCGCCGTCCGTCCCTTCGTGATCGGCAGGAAGAACTGGTTGTTCAGTGACACACCGAAAGGCGCGGTAGCCAGCGCACAACTGTACAGCCTGGTTGAAACCGCCAAAGCCAACGGCCAAGAGCCCTATGTGTGGCTGCGCCATGCACTGGAGCAACTGCCGCATGCTTCGACGGTGGGTGATTACGAAGCGCTGTTGCCGTGGAACTGCAAGCCGGTAATGCCACGGTAAACTGAGGCCTCACCCTGCGGTAGATGGGGTTTATGGATCGCTTACGTCTATACGAACCACTCGAATCGTTAATGCCCTACGGGTGCTACGCCCGCTTGACCACGACAGAATTGAGGGTGTAGTGGCGTAATGATGTTGTGATAGCCTAATCGAGCATCACCTCCTGACGTTCGTTGGCGCTGGGCAGGCTCAAAATTTTATGTTTCATCAGCGGCAGGTGCTTAGCGACCTGCTCGACTGGTCGAGGACATGAATACGCAGATCACTGGCCACGTGCATGGCTCCAACTCGCCGTCTGAATGCGGCGGAGGTTGCTGCAAAAGCTGTTCTGGTCGGCAGCGCTGGGATCTGTCACGCTTTGAACCGACGAAGCAGTCTGTAACATGAAGCTCTCGTTGAAGTGCCCTGTGAAAGAAAAACCGCCCTACTAAGGCGTCTTTTTGTTTTCAAGTACTATCGTTGGATTGGTCAGGCGGTTTTCTTTTTGTTGGCCTTACGCATAGCCTTTTTCTGCTGATTGTAATAATCAAGCACCGGGCTTCTAAATTTCGCTTTCGTCATCAGTGTGAACGAGCTGTTCACATCCTGAATCCCTGAGGCTTTTTTCAACATGTCCTTTGTATAGCGTAATTGCAGATAAAAACTTTCGATCTTCTCTCCCTTTTCGGCCTCATCAACCATGTCCTGTACGTCCTCGACACCCATGAGTAGAGTTACACATTGAATTGTAACTTCCTCATCTAGATAAAGACTGTGCTCATCGCACCACTGGACAATGTCTACGATAGCCCCATTGACCAAATCAAATCGCTCTTCAAAACAAAGCGATGAGTCCTTGATGGCTTTAGTGCCTGCTGCACCGCCTGCGTTGACGAGCTGAAACAGAACTTCATAAATTTCAAGTCGCTTTTCAAAAGTCTTTTGAGCATAGCTCTCTATGCGGTTTCTCCGGCGAATCCATTCATTTGCAATGATCCCGAGGATCACGCCTAAAATCCCAAGCAGCGCGCTGTCCACTTACCAATCACCATTGATAAAAAATCAAACCAGTACTGTTATTCTAAGTCAATGACCCTATCAATCTAGATCTACCAATCTTTCAGAGGCCTCATCCTTCGCTTGGCGGAGTTGAAATTTCCATTCGGCAGCCTCTTCATCGGTACAGACACCGACTTCTGGCAGATCGGCCAAGAAGCCTGACGCGTATCCGAAATGCTCGGCTAGCTCCCCATTAGTCTGGCTGCGTCTGGTGTCAGAAATCAGCGTCTGCGCGTGCTGGCGCATTCCGGTTTTCTCTTCGTACGTGTAGGACGACATCTGTTTCCCTCAGTGATGGTTGCCGCAGTTCGCATTGAGCCACTGCCAGAAAAATAGTAAATTCAACAAAAATCCCAGGAAAAAAACTTATCCTCATCCCGCCGACGCGCTTTACGTCGCAAAAAAGGGACAGATATTTTTACCGTAGGCTCGAAAGAACGTCACAACCTTCGAGAGAGCGATTCGAGTGCCGCATCTTGACGCGGCACATGCCCAAAGTTTATGTTTCATCAGCGAACATCACAAAAAAATAAATCTGCCCCTTTGAGTCCGATGCAGCCAAGGGCACTAGCCGGATATATGGACAGCTTTGAAGACTATACATTTATGCGGGCCATCATATTTTGATAGTAGTCTCTCAACTCTGGAAGCGAGTTCAACTCACCTTTACTCAGAGCTTGAGCCATCATGTTGTCTGCAAAGTGCCTAGGGATGTTTTTTTGGCCAGTAATTAACTTGTAGTAGTCGCAAAATACCGAATAGCAGAACATAGACACCATCTTTCCATAGCAATCATTGTAAGCTGATATACGATTATGACCGGAGTACCTTAGCGGGACGGTTCGACGAAGTTTGATGTCCTGTATGAGAGCCTTAAATTTATCTTTTTTGACCTTATAGCCTGAAGGCGAAGAGGTGTCTATTAAACCCCAGTATTGCTCTCTGTCCACGCCCTTGATGCGTTTCAGCCCGCATAGTAAATCGACAAAAACTACTCTATTTATGCTTTTTAGGAAAAGATCAAATTTAAACCTGATTTCCTCTGAGAATTTAGCGGGGATCGTGCCGCTAGGATGCACTGATCCCAAAATGGATATGAGGAACTCTGGTCGGCATGCGTCGTTCTCCCAACTGTATCCATAAGTGTAGAGGACCCTTGGGTGATTAATTATTTCACCTCTATAGCAATCGTAGTCGCGATCGAATACGGCAATAGAATTTTTTATCGAATTAGTTTGAATTTTCTCTGCATAAGGGCGCACAAAATCTTTTGAACCAAGTGACTTAATCTTGATTGCAGTTCCTGGTAGGAATTTTGAGAACACACTACGCCAGAAAATAGAGTCGATAGACCATACTTCATCAATTGTTGCATCGTCGGAATGTTCATTTTTTTTTGTTTTTTTCGGGTCACCACCTTCCGAGTAAACTATATACTCAACACCAAAGAAGGCATGGAAATTTGAGAGCCCTGAGTTGGTCCGCACAAAAGTCATTTTATGCAGCGCTCCATATTTATCAAATTCCCCTGGTGTTCACCTACAACGTCAGGGGAGTGGGTAGCAAATATAATCTGTGCGGACGGATTTAGGCTTTTTATGTTCTTTGCAAGAGTTTCTTGCCATGCTACGTGTAACGAAATCTCTGGCTCGTCTGCCATGTATATAAAGGTGTTGCCTTCTTGCAGTAATGCTTCGCCAAGAATAATTAGTATCTGCTTTTCGCCAGATGACAACTGATTTGGCTTTAGGGTTTTCCCAGAGCTCGTGGTTATAACTATTTCATTTCTTTCATTTATATGTAGAGTTTTCCGCTGCATAAGCTCATTTAGCAGACTAATAAATAAGTCTCTAGGCGCGAGAAGCTTTCTTTTGTTTGATGTAATGTCCTCCCAAAAATCTACTGTACTCTCTATCCTATGCAAAGAGAATAAAGCCATTATTTCTGTGCTAGTAGGGGCCTCGCTGGCCTCCATCTTTTTTCTAAGTCGATCAAGAACCCCGAAGTGAGATTGAATTTTCTTTGTGTAGTTTTTCTTATCAACGCGAAACTCAGAAAATATTTGTACAAGAGCAGCTTTTTCACTCTCAAGCTTTGTCGCAATTGGAATGGGAAATTGTTTATCCTCATCAATGACAAGTAACGATAGAAATACTTGTTCTTGAAAGTTTTCGTTTAGTACGTTTATTTTTTTGCTCAGCGCTGATAAATACCTGACTAGTCTATTGGAAAAGTCTTCGAGCCTTGAGTCCAATGGATCTGAGGAGTTTTCGTTCGCAATTGTATTTATGCGCTGGACTGAGAGCCAGGTCAGTGAAACCATCTCTTTTAGATGTGTGGTCAGAGTTTTTCCGGCAGCTGCCTTGCCGGCTAATTGCATTCTGAGGAAATAGTTTCTTCTGAGCGCGTTATCATAACCATCATTTTCTGTTAGGACGTATGCGTACGGCTTCTCAGAAGAGGTTTCAAATATTTTGTAGTCACAATGGAAGAATGGTGCATCTCTGTTTCGAGTTACCTCGATGTAGGGTTTTTTTCTTGAGCCCGGATCTTTTAGTGCAATCTTTATGTAATCAAAATCAAGAGTTGCCAAGTAACTTTGATCGGCAAACAGCACCCCTGCGATCAATTTTAAAGTTGTAGATTTCCCTGAACCATTAGGTCCAATTATAAAATTGTAGGAGTCATTGGTTTTGATCGAAACCTCATGATCTCCCCAGAAACCCTTTATGTATACACTTTCGATGATGTTCATAGCATCCTACTAAATTTCACCATTGAAGAATTCTCCTAGCCGCAATGATGGCACATTGATCTCGCAACTGAACAGCCCATAGGGTTTCAAAATCACACCACTCTCATAGCAGCCTATTTCGATTCAGCACCCTTCATTGACCATGTGTTGAGCCCCCACGTCATCCCGCCAAGAATGCTGAGTGTTATCAGGGATCAAGGCCCCTGCGACCTGTGGGGAATGTCCACTACGCGGGACTGGCGGCTCCTTACGTCCGGGAGCAAGGGCATCTCATGATCTGGCCTCCTGAACACCGTTACCGGTGGGCGGGTGGAGGCAGCACTGGCTGACGAGATCAGCGCCTGAAGATCCTGAGCCAGGTGCAAGCAGCAATGCGATGACCGGGGCATGCCTGACTGTCAGTCAGGTGCAGTCCATTCCCTGGTCTGCGGCACCATCATCTACCTGGCTGTTGCTGGTGACATCGGCGTTTGTCACGCCGATTGTCACGAGGGGGAGTGCCGCAAAGCCATGTGCGATCAGGGCTGCAGCAGTGGTAGAAGTGCCCGTCTCTTTCCAGAGAAAGAGACGGGCGCAGGTTGGCGCACGATTCGGCCAAGCGGATAGGTTGCTGCAGGGCCGCAAAGTAAAGAGGGAACGTCTGACGCACGAAAGCGGTGTACTGAAATAGGCGTCCATCACCTGGGTAGTGAACGTGCGAGCTAACGGCTTGGGGAGTACACCAAAAATCATTGCCGGGGGCTTTCAGGGCTCGTACGACAGGGTCGCAGACGAAAATTGTATTGGCACTGTTTTTATACGTGCGTACGGCAGGTCAGTATCTCGGTGCATGGCACGGTCTTCAGCCGTATTCGCGGGTCAGCCCTAACACCAGTCAGTTAACGTTTTCTGGCTTAATTGGGGCTGCTTTGCAGCCCTTCGCGGGCTTGCCCGCTCCCACAGGGATCGCGCTAGCTTTTAGAAATTGAGCAAGACAGTTGGCTCAAACAGGTACGGGGCAATGCTCCGGGTAGCGATACCTGTTCGACTGTCCGGCTGCGCATGCTTTGTAAAGCTGTTCCGAAGTATCTTGAAAGGATTTCGTGGAGAGAGGGAACTGTGTTGCAGGGCACAGTTCAGCGGTGGAACAAGAAATTGCCGGGCCGCCTTGCGGCTCTTTCGCGACACACAGGACGTGGGATATTCGAGCATCGTGCTTACATTCGGGCCTTAATGTTCACGAAATGAGACAAATTCAAGCTGAATTAGTGCCGACCTTGCGATTATTCAAGGCCTGTCGAGTGGCTCTGGAATGAACCCCTGCTCCCTCAGTGCCTTGATGACCCCGCGCACCAGATAATTGTTGGAAAAGCCAAGGGTGTATTGCCTCGAACCTGGGTTGATTGGCAGAAGCATGCCTTGCTCTACCAGGTTCTTGATCTGATAAGTCCGTTGGTTAGCCGTGAGCGCGGGGAGTGCCTGAGCAATGTCACTCGATTTCACGACCTTCATCTTTATGACGCTGACCAGAATCTGTTCCTCGGTCGCGGTAATCCACTCCCGACTGCGTGCAAAACTCACCGCCGGCAGCAGAATGCACTTCGTGAGGTAGCCATAGTCGGTGAGCTTGTCCACCTTCTCCAATTCGTCGCGGATACCCTGCAGCACATAGGTACACCATGCCTCCAGCCCTGCTGTGGTGCCAGTATCGGCAAGCCCCAGCATGGTGTAGTACTTGTCCCGGTCATTGCAGAACACCGCTGTGGGGTTGAGTACCCGACCACCCGTGTTCACGTTGAAGCCGTACTTCATCAACAGCGCATAGGTCAGCAGCCTTACCACCCGCCCATTTCCATTGCCGAATGGGTGAATCCAACCGAAACGGTGGTGCGCCAGGGCGACCTTCATCAGCGCGTATTTAGGGGAATCGTCGCGATTGATGAAACTGACCAACTCCTGCATGTACTGCGCCACCAGCACACCGTCCGGAGGCACATGCTCCGCCTGGGCGATCCTGACCGCCCCTTCCCGGTAGGCGCCTGGCGTTCTATCGCCTTCACGCCGTAACCCCAGTACGGTCATCGCGTGCAATTCTCGGATCGTATGCTCTGTCAGGTCTGCACCGGGCGTGATCACCTCTTCGATGTAATCCATCGCCTTCTCGATGTTGGCAATTTCCAGCAACTGATCGGTGCTCTCGGCCTTCCCTTCGACCTTGCTGTCGATGTAGTCGGCCAGTGTGGTGTGGTTGCCCTCGATTCGAGCAGAGCCCAGGCTCTCCAGCGTGTGGAACAGCGCCTTCAACTGAAAGAACACCTGAGGTGGGGTGTCCCCTTCCAGCCTCAGCCTGCGCAGAAATTCGAGCTCGGCCAGAACGTCAACCAGCGGCGAGTCGAAGGATGGGTTCAGTAGCTGCAGGTCGTGGTGAGAAAACGAGGGCATCTCAAAATTATCTCTAAACGGCAAAATCATTATCTAGAAAAAATTCGGCTCTAACCCCGTAAACACTGGCAAGAACCTGATCGACAGCTAACCATTATCTAAAAATACGCGCAACCCTAAGTGGAAAACTGCGGACCATAAAGTCAAAAACACGCAGATCCGTGGGGAAAAAAGCGGGAACAAAAAAGCCCGCACAAGGCGGGCTTCTATTGGTGCCAGGTAGCGAGAAATCGCCATAGGCCAACTGATTCTGGTGCCGGAGACAGGAATCGAACCTGCGACCTTCGCGTTACGAGTGCGCTGCTCTACCGACTGAGCTACACCGGCGTGTAGCGCAACGTACCACTGCTCACACCCGCAACGCAAACCCCTGTTTCCGCTAGTTTATTGCCCTGCCCTCAAGCCCCCTTGCACCCCTTGGGCGCCAGGTCTTCCTCGATGTCGGTGGTGCACGCCCAGCCGCTGGCGGAACGCGTCAGGGTCAGTGCCTTGCCCAGCACGTTTGCCGGCGCATCCACCAGCGTGCAGGCAATGCTGCCGCTGCCATCTGCGGCCTTGCCGCTGGCGGTAATCGCACAATGCGCCGTTGCCGGCTGGCCACCCAGTTCGGCCACGCCCACTACGTCTTTCCCGTCATTCAACCGCAGGTCCATCGCCGTCTTCAGCGCGCTGATTTCCAGCAGCCCGGCCGCGGCCTTGGAGCGTGCCTGGTGGTTGGTGTACATCGGTAAGGCGATGGTCGCCAGAATGCCGATGATCGCGACAACGATCATCAGTTCGATCAGGGTGATACCGCGTTGCCCTTTCATGAACATCTTTCCTTTTTGATTCGCTTACACATTGAGGTGGGTTGCGCCCCAACCGGCAGCGGCGCAGTAGGCCTGAACAGACACCTTTTGTCACCCCTGCCCGCTTGGGCGTCATCTTCGCTGAACTACTCTAGTGAGCATCATGGACGCGCGCCCTGGCATGGACGCGGCAAGCTGTTTCCAGGCTTGTCGCTGGGGCAGAAAAAGGACCTTTGCATGGCTTCGACTTCACTGCTTTACCGCTGGCACGGCACCGACGCCAACGGCACGCCGGTCAGCGGCCAAACGCCTGGGCGCAGCCCGGCTTATGTACGTGCCGGGCTGATTCGCCAGGGCATCACGGTGGCCAGTTTGCGGCCAGTCAGCGGGCTGACATTCAGTTTGCCGAAGCGGCGGGCGAAGGCGGACCCGGCGGGTTTCAGCCGGCAGTTGGCGACCTTGCTCAAGGCAGGGGTGCCGCTGCTGCAGGCATTCGAAGTGATGGGGCGCAGTGGTTGCGATGCGGCACAGGCGGCGTTGCTGGATCGATTGAAACAGGATGTGGCCTCGGGCCTTGGGCTGGCAGATGCGTTGCAGCGCCACCCGGCGTGGTTTGATGCGCTGTACTGCAACCTGGTGCGTGTAGGTGAGCAGTCCGGCACGCTTGACCGGCAGCTGGAGCAACTGGCGGGCATGCTGGAACAGCGCCGGGCGTTGCACAAGAAGGTGCGCAAGGCGATGGTCTATCCGCTGCTGCTGTTGCTGACCGGGCTGGGGGTGTCGGCGATCTTGTTGCTGGAGGTGATCCCGAAGTTCGAGAGCATGTTCTCGGGCATGGGCGCGGCGTTGCCAGCATTTACCCAGTGGGTGATCGACTTGTCCACGGGGCTGAGCCGGTTCGCGCCGCTGTTGCTGGTGCTGGGGGTGGTGCTGGGTTTGGCCGTGCGCCAGCTGTACCGCCAGCATGCGCCAGCGCGCCTGTGGATATCTGGGCGGGTGCTGGGCTTGCCGGTGTTCGGCAAGTTGCTGAGGGAGGCGGCGCTGGCGCGGTTTGCGCGTAGCCTGGCAACGTCGTACGGCGCCGGGGTGCCGTTGCTGGATGCGCTGGGCACGGTGGCCAGGGTGACCGGGGGCGAGCTGCATGAGCAGGCGGTGCTGCGGCTGCGCCAGGGCATGGCCAATGGGCAAGGGCTGAACCAGGCGATGGCAGGCGAGATGCTGTTTCCACCGTTGCTGGTGCAGCTGACGGCCATCGGTGAGTCCAGTGGCACGCTGGACCAGATGCTGGAAAAAGCCGCCAGCCATTACGAGGAACAGGTCAGCCAGGCGCTGGACCAGTTGACCAGCCTGCTGGAGCCGGCCATCGTGCTGATCCTGGGCCTGTTGGTGGGTGGCCTGGTGGTGGCGATGTACCTGCCGATCTTCCAGTTGGGTAGCTTGATCTGAACATGACTCTATGGACTTTGCTGGCTGAGCAGCCGGCGTACTTCCTTACCCTGGCGACGGTGCTCGGCTTGCTGGTGGGCAGTTTTCTCAACGTGCTGGTATATCGCCTGCCGATCATGCTGGGGCGACAATGGCAGCGTGAGGCGCAAGAAGTATTGGGGCTGCCGCTTGCGCGACACGAACGCTTCGACCTGTGCCTGCCGGCATCCCGCTGCCCGCATTGCGCGCATCAGATTCGCGCGTGGGAGAACATTCCGGTACTCAGCTACCTGGCCTTGCGCGGGCGTTGCTCAGCCTGCAAGGCCCGTATCAGCCCGCGCTACCCGCTGGTCGAGATAGCCAGCGCGCTGCTGTCGCTGGTGGTGGCTTGGCGTTTTGGTGCTTCGGCCGAGGCGTTGCTGGCACTGCCGCTCACTTGGTGCCTGCTGGCCCTGAGCCTGATCGATGCGGACCACCAATTGCTGCCGGATGTGCTGGTGCTGCCGATGCTGTGGCTTGGGCTGATCGTGAACGCCTTCGGCCTGTATGTGCCACTGGCTGACGCGTTGTGGGGCGCGGTGGCCGGGTACCTCAGCCTGTGGACGGTGTACTGGGTGTTCAAGCTGGTCACCGGCAAGGAAGGCATGGGCTATGGCGACTTCAAGCTGATGGCGCTGATCGGGGCCTGGGGCGGCTGGCAGGTGCTGCCGTTGACGCTGCTGCTGTCGTCGGTGGTGGGGGCGCTGGTAGGCGTGTGCCTGCTGCGTTTGCGCCGGCATGCGCTGGGTACGGCGATCCCCTTTGGCCCTTATCTGGCGATTGCGGGGTGGATTGCTGTGCTCTGGGGTGATGAAATATACGCCTCTTACATGCAACTGCTTGGATACTGATGGCCACTGCAGCCTTTACCCCCTGGATTCTCGGCCTGACCGGCGGCATTGGTAGCGGCAAGAGCGCCGCTGCCGAGCGTTTTGTCGAACTTGGCGTGCACCTGGTCGATGCCGACCAGGCGGCGCGCTGGGTTGTCGAACCTGGCCGCCCGGCCCTGGCCAGCATCGTCGAGCGCTTCGGCCCGGGTGTGTTGCAGGCTGACGGCCAGCTTGATCGCGCCGCCCTGCGCCAGCTGATCTTCGCCGACCCGGCGCAGCGCAAATGGCTGGAGCAACTGCTGCACCCGCTGATCGGGCAGGAGATTTTCAGCTACCTGGCCAAGGCGCAGTCGCCGTATGCGGTGTATGTGTCGCCGTTGCTGATCGAATCGGGGCAGTACCACAAGACCCAGCGCGTGCTGGTGATCGATGCGCCGCAGGAACTGCAAATAGCGCGTACCTTGGCGCGGGACAACACCAGTGCCGAACAGGTGCAGGCGATTCTGCAGGCCCAACTGGCCCGTGAGGAACGCCTGCGCCATGCCGATGATGTGGTGGTCAACGACGGCGACCTGGCCGCGCTGCATGAGCAGATTGACCGCCTGCACCACTTTTACCTGACTTTGAAAGGAGGCCAGCCATGAGCCAGCCATTGACCGTCGATTGCCCGACCTGTGGCGCACCTGTGGAATGGAACGAGAAAAGTGCGTTCCGGCCGTTTTGTTCGGACCGTTGCAAGCTGATCGACCTGGGGGCCTGGGCGGCCGAAGAGCACAAGATTCCGGGGGCAGAAGAGTCCGAGGATGAGCTGTATTCGGGAGAC
Source organism: Pseudomonas sp. NMI542_15 (assembly GCF_021283425.1). Taxonomy (NCBI): domain Bacteria; kingdom Pseudomonadati; phylum Pseudomonadota; class Gammaproteobacteria; order Pseudomonadales; family Pseudomonadaceae; genus Pseudomonas; species Pseudomonas sp. NMI542_15. The sequence continues at coordinate 82,175 of NZ_JAJSRO010000022.1, forward strand.
CTGGAGCCGCGGCATTGAGCTGATCCACACATACAACGTGGGCCCACAACCCGCGCGGTACCTGTGGGAGCGGGTTTACCCGCGAAGAGGCCGGCACAGCCACCATACATTCACGGCTCATCTTCCTTCCAGGGCGCCTGCAGGTACCGCGTGCGGTTGAAGGTTTCCAGCCACTCCGGGCAAAACACCACCAGCGCACTGATCACCATGCCGTTGATGAACGCCTCGGGGAACATCATCAGCCACAGATAGCCGACAAAGTCGCTGAGCCACTCCGGCAGGGCAAAACGCCCGTCCAGCCACAACAAGCCTAGCGCTGCGGGCACGCAAACCAGCACGGTCAGTGCTGCCGGGAAGAACCCCGAACAGAAGATATAAACGAACAGGTTTCGCGGCTGTGCACGCTCGACCAGTATCGCGCACACCTCGGTAATCAGCACCGGCAAGCCAACCAGCAACAAGCCATTCACCCCCAGCGCCGCCAGGTCCTGGCGCCCCAGCGCCAGCAAGCCGAGCTGGGCCATGAACCCGCCCAGCACCGCCAGCGGCCAGTCCAGCAACAGGGTGACCGCCGTCATGCCAATGAAGTGGTACGACACCCCGGTATCGAAATCGCGCCTCACCAACCACAGCGCAAACAGGCAGAACACCGTGCCAAACAGCAAATGCTGGCGGCGCCGGTCGGTGAACAGTTCAACCCAGCGAACCCGGCTTACCGCCCAGATCAGCAATGGCACATAACCCAGCCAGCCAAGGCTTAACGTGGTACCGGACAACACCTGCGCGCTGATCACCTGAACAATACCCATTGCAGCCATGTGGATAAAACCGAGTCTACACCCATTCTCCCTTTCCTTCGGCTGCGGTAGGCTGGCGGCCTCGTTCGATGCAGGAAGCATTGGTCATGCCGGAAGGACTCAACCCTGCCCTGCTGCTGGCAGCGGCACTCAACGCCATCATCGGCGTACTTCATCTCGTCATCATCGCCGTAGGCCCGCCTTGGTACCGTTTGTTCGGGGCTGGCGAGCGTATGGCGGTGGCAGCCGAAAAGGGTCGCTGGTACCCGGGGCTGATCACCGCCGCCATCGCCTGCGTGTTACTGGCCTGGTCGGCTTATGCGCTGTCGGCGGCCGGGGCAATCGGCAGGCTGCCGTTGCTGCTGCCAATCCTCTGCCTGATCACCCTGGTGTACCTGCTACGCGGCGTGCTGGGGCCAAGATTGCTGGCGGGCACCGGGCGTTCGCAGCGTTTTATCGTAGTCAGTTCGCTGATCTGCCTGGGCTTCGGCCTGGTCCACCTGGTCGGGCTCGTGCAGCAGTGGCCAGTATTGAGCTGATTCCCACGCTTAAACAGCATCTTACCGTCATCGATTAGCGGCTAAGCTTGTCTGCATGGATGACTCAGACTACCTGCGCCTGCTTACCATCCAGGCCGAACAAGCTAACGCCTTTCTCTCCAACGCCCGCAAGTGGGAGCGGGAGCGTTGGGTGTGCCAGCGACTGTTGCAGGGGTTGAATATCCCCTACCGCAGCGAAGACTTCACCCCGGCCGGGCAAGAGCCGCCCGATGTGCTGTTCCGCGACGCGGCCTTCGAGGTGTTTTTTGTGCTCGACGAGGGGCGTCGGCTGAACGATGAGTGGCGCGAAGAGCTGCAGCGCCGGCGCAGTGCGTTTTCCCTGGCACAGCTGGTGCGCCGTGAAGCGCGCCCGCGGCGCATCAGTGCCACCGAGCTGCTGGGGCGCCTGGCGCCGACCTTGCGCAAGAAGGCGCACAACTACCGGGAACGCGGGCTGGAGCTGAACGAGCTGGACATCATCGCCTTCGCCAGCCTCAAGCGCGAAGTGCTCGACCTGAACACCCACTTCCCGCCGCCCACCGAATACCTGCGCCAGGGCTGGCGCTCGCTGTCGCTGGTGGGGCCGACCTTTGCCCGGGTGCTGTTCGCCCACCCCGATGCACCAGACTTCCTGCGCGGCAACCTGGGCCGCAGCATTGTCTTCGACGTGGGCATCAGTCTTTGATCCAGTGCAGCGAGTGTTTGCGATGGCGTACACTCGGCGCCAGGGATAGAAAGCATTATCATTTGTTTCAAGCGCCTGCACGAACGCTGTAGCGTTTGCGCAGTCACAGACGTCTACCTGACGAGGCCCACCATGACCAGCCGCCTGAACCCGGAAGATCAGCGTCGTGTCGATGAGTATCTGCGAGCCCCCCAGCATCAAGTCGAGCGCAGGCCTTTCCGGCCGTGGCTGCTCCTTGTGCTAGTGGTAGCCGTGACCATCGGGTTGGGTCTCATCAGCCGCCTGCTGAGTGGACTGGTGCTATGAGCTGCCTCGCGCTCGCCCTCCCCTCGTGCAGTTTGCGGCCGGCCCCCCGGGCCACGAATTCCGTAAACCTTATGAGATATCCCCATGACTCATCGCATCGTGATTGTCGGCGGTGGCGCCGGCGGCCTGGAACTGGCGACCCGCCTGGGTAAAAGCCTGGGCAAGCGCAAGCAAGCCGAGATCACCCTGGTCGACACCAACCTGACGCACATCTGGAAGCCACTGCTGCACGAAGTGGCCGCCGGCTCGCTGAACTCCTCGGAAGACGAACTCAACTACGTGGCGCAGGCCAAGTGGAACCACTTCAACTTCCAGCTGGGGCGTATGAGCGGCCTGGACCGCGAGGGCAAGCAGATTCAACTGGCCGCCACCCTCGATGATGAGGGCCGCGAACTGCTGCCTGCGCGCACCCTGGGCTATGACACCCTGGTCATTGCCGTGGGTTCCAATACCAACGACTTCGGCACCTTGGGCGCGGCGCAGCATTGCCTGTTCCTCGACACGCGCAAGCAGGCCGAGCGTTTCCACCAGCAATTGCTCAACCACTACCTGCGCGCCCACGCCGGCGACGTGGCCAGCGAGCAGATCAGCGTAGCCATCGTCGGCGCCGGTGCCACCGGCGTGGAGCTGGCGGCCGAACTGCACCATGCCGCCCACGAACTGGCGGCCTATGGCCTGGACCGCATCCAGCCAAAGGACATGCACATCACCCTCATCGAGGCAGGCCCGCGCGTGCTGCCGGCGCTGCCAGAGCGCATCAGCGTGCCGGTGCACAAGACCCTGGAAAAGCTCGGGGTGAAGGTGTTGACCAACGCTGCCGTCAGTGAAGTGACCGAGGACGGCCTGAAGACCAAGGACGGCGAAGTGATCCAGGCCAGCCTGAAAGTGTGGGCGGCCGGTATCCGTGCGCCTGGCTTCCTCAAAGACATCGATGGCCTGGAAACCAACCGTATCAACCAACTGGTGGTGCGCCCTACCCTGCAGACTACCCGCGACGACAACATCTTCGCCTTCGGCGACTGCGCCGCCTGCCCGCAACCGGGCAGCGACCGCAACGTGCCGCCCCGGGCCCAGGCCGCGCACCAACAGGCGTCGATGCTCGCGCAGAGCCTGAAGGCGCGGCTGGAGAACAAGGCGCTGCCGACTTACGAGTACAAAGACTACGGCTCGCTGGTGTCGCTGTCGCGCTTCTCGGCGGTGGGCAACCTGATGGGTAACCTGATGGGCAGCGTAAAGCTGGAAGGCTGGCTGGCGCGGATGTTCTACGTGTCGCTGTACCGCATGCACCAGATGGCGTTGTACGGGTTCTTCCGCACGGCGTTGATGATGCTGGGTAGCAAGATTGGCCGGGGTACCGAGCCGCGCCTGAAGCTGCACTGACAGGCACCCGCTCCTGCAGGCCATGCGCTGACCTGTAGGAGCAGCCTTGTGCTGCGAAGAGGCCATTACCCGCAGAGAAAATCTTTTGCCGTACCGGCCCTTTCGCAGCACAAGGCTGCTCCCACAAGGGCCCGTGTTGCGGTAAGAGGTGGGTTAAATCTGAGCAAAAGAAAAAGGGCATCTCTTTCGAGATGCCCTTTATTCATGGTGGGTCGTGTAGGATTCGAACCTACGACCAATTGGTTAAAAGCCAACTGCTCTACCAACTGAGCTAACGACCCAAAAATGGTCGGGGTGAGGGGATTCGAACTCCTGACATCCTGCTCCCAAAGCAGGCGCGCTACCGGACTGCGCTACACCCCGGGTCTTTCAAAAAAAAGGGCATCTCTTTGAGATGCCCTTCTTTACATGGTGGGTCGTGTAGGATTCGAACCTACGACCAATTGGTTAAAAGCCAACTGCTCTACCAACTGAGCTAACGACCCGGAAAATGGTCGGGGTGAGGGGATTCGAACTCCTGACATCCTGCTCCCAAAGCAGGCGCGCTACCGGACTGCGCTACACCCCGAGATTGGCTCCGCGACCTGGACTCGAACCAGGGACCCAATGATTAACAGTCATTTGCTCTACCGACTGAGCTATCGCGGAACTAAATTTCGGTACAACTACCGATTACTACTCCGAAGACTGTGTTAGCTTCGGACTCTTTAGCTTCTTAGCTTTCGCTTTGTCGCTGCTGAGGCCGGCTATTCTACATTCTTCGTTTTGCTTGTCAACCACTTTTTTTCATTCAACTTACTGATTTGTAAGTTGTTTTGCGGTCACCGATGTTGCTGGTGATTCGCTTAGTGCCTGACAACGCGGCGTATATTAGGGTCACCCGAATCTTGATGCAAGCAAAAATTTCAAAAATTTCAGCAAGTTAACCTGAATTCCCCGAAAGCCCCGGTTTTACTGGGCTGCACCGGCCTCTTCGCGGGTAAACCCGCTCCCACAGGGGCCCCACAGCGGTGTGGGAAAGCAAAAAAAAGCCCCGCAGAAGCGGGGCTCATGGTGCAACGCATTAGCCAAAGACGATTTCGTCGCCTTCCACCGTGGCGGTAATCGACGTACCCGGCACAAACTGGCCTGCCAGGATCAGCTGCGCCAGCGGGTTTTCGATCCAGCGCTGGATAGCCCGCTTCAGCGGCCGTGCGCCGTACACCGGGTCGTAACCCACGGCAATCAGCTTGTCCAACGCCTCCGGGCTCAGGCTCAGCGACAGTTCGCGCTCCAGCAGACGGCTGCGCAGGCGGCCCAGCTGGATCTCGGTAATGCCGGCAATCTGCTCGCGGCCCAGTGGCTCGAACACCACCACTTCGTCGATACGGTTGATGAACTCCGGACGGAAGTGCGCGCCCACTGCATCCATCACCGCCGCACGCTGTGCCTCGCGGTCGCCTACCAGTTCCTGGATCTGCGCCGAGCCCAGGTTGGAAGTCATCACGATCACCGTGTTGCGGAAGTCCACGGTGCGCCCGTGGCTGTCGGTCAGGCGGCCGTCTTCCAGCACCTGCAGCAGCACGTTGAACACATCCGGGTGGGCTTTCTCCACCTCATCCAGCAGCACCACCGAGTATGGCTTGCGCCGTACGGCCTCGGTCAGGTAACCGCCCTCTTCATACCCTACATACCCTGGTGGTGCACCGATCAGGCGAGCCACGGAGTGTTTCTCCATGAACTCGGACATGTCGATGCGTACCATCGCCTCTTCGGTGTCGAACAGGAACTCGGCCAGCGCCTTGCACAGCTCGGTCTTGCCCACACCGGTGGGGCCAAGGAACAGGAACGAACCGCTTGGCCGGCTCGGGTCAGACAGCCCCGCACGCGAGCGACGTACTGCGTTGGCGACGGCGGTCACCGCTTCGTCCTGGCCAATCACACGCTGGTGCAGCAATGCTTCCATTTTCAGCAGCTTATCGCGCTCACCTTCGAGCATCTTCGACACGGGAATACCGGTCCACTTCGACACCACCTCGGCAATTTCTTCCTCGGTCACCTTGTTGCGCAGCAACTGGTTCTCGGTCTTGCCGTGCTGGTCGACCATCTGCAGGCTGCGCTCCAAGTCGGGGATCACCCCGTACTGCAGCTCGGCCATGCGGCTCAGGTCGCCTTTACGACGGGCGGCTTCCAGCTCTTGGCGGGCCTGCTCGATCTTTTGCTGGATCTGCGCCGAGCCCTGCACTTCCGCCTTCTCCGATGCCCAGATTTCTTCCAGGTCGGAATATTCACGCTCCAGCCGCTCGATTTCTTCGGTCAGCTTCTCAAGGCGTTTTTTCGCGGCTTCGTCTTCTTCCTTCTTCAGCGCCTGCGATTCCACCTTCAGCTGGATCAGGCGGCGATCAAGGCGATCGAGCACTTCCGGCTTGGAGTCGATCTCCATGCGGATACGGCTGGCCGCTTCGTCGATCAGGTCAATAGCCTTGTCCGGCAGCTGGCGGTCGGTGATGTAGCGGTGGCTGAGCTTGGCCGCAGCGATAATGGCACCGTCGGTGATGGCCACTTTGTGGTGCACTTCATAGCGCTCTTTCAGACCACGCAGGATAGCGATGGTATCTTCCTCGCTCGGCTCCTCCACCAGCACCTTCTGGAAGCGGCGCTCCAGGGCGGCGTCCTTCTCGATGAACTGGCGGTACTCGTTCAGCGTGGTGGCACCGACGCAGTGCAATTCGCCACGGGCCAAGGCAGGCTTGAGCATGTTGCCCGCGTCCATGGCGCCCTCGCCTTTGCCGGCGCCGACCATGGTGTGCAGTTCGTCGATGAACAGGATGATCTGGCCTTCCTGCTTGGACAGCTCGTTCAGCAGGGATTTCAGGCGCTCTTCGAACTCGCCACGGTATTTGGCACCGGCAATCAGCGCCCCCATGTCCAGCGCCAGCAGGCGCTTGCCCTTGAGGCCGTCAGGCACTTCACCATTGATGATGCGCTGGGCCAGGCCTTCGGCGATGGCGGTTTTACCCACACCAGGCTCACCGATCAGCACCGGGTTGTTCTTGGTACGGCGTTGCAGCACCTGCACGGTACGGCGGATTTCATCGTCACGGCCGATTACCGGGTCCAGCTTGCCTTCTTCGGCGCGCTTGGTCAGGTCGACGGTGTACTTGTCCAGCGCCTGGCGCGACTCTTCGGCGTTGGCGTCATTGACTGCGGCACCACCGCGCAGGTTGTTGATGGCATTTTCCAGAGCCTTTTTGCTCACGCCCTGGCTCAGCAGCAGCTTGCCGAGCTTGCTGTTCTCGTCCATGGCGGCCAGCAGCACCAGTTCGCTGGAAATGAACTGGTCGCCTTTCTGCTGGGCCAGGCGGTCGGCCTGGTTGAGCAGGCGCGCCAGGTCCTGCGACATGTTCACGTCGCCGGTCGGGTTCTGGATTTTTGGTAGCTGGTCGAGTTCTTTCACCAGCGCCTGGCGCAGGCTGTTGATGTCGAAGCCAACCTGCATCAGCAGCGGCTTGATCGAACCGCCCTGCTGTTCGAGCAGTGCCTGCATCAGGTGCACGGGCTCGATGGCTGGGTGGTCCATGCCAACGGCCAGGGATTGAGCATCGGATATTGCGAGTTGCAGCTTGCTGGTCAAACGGTCTATTCGCATGGTGTACCTTCCTTTAAAGGGCAGGTCGGAGCGATGGACAGCGCCTGTTTATGAAGAAACCTGCCTGAGATGAACTTATAGATAAGGCTGATTCTGGAAGATTCAAGCGTAGCGGGGTTGACCGAAGTCAACCTGTTGAATTAACGGTGGCCATTCGCGGGCATGCCCGCTCCCACAGGTACACCAACAGTTTCAAAAGGTGTGGATTCCTGTGGGAGCGGGCGAGCCCGCGAAGAGGCCAGTACAGGCTAGCGGGGTTGCAGCCACACCAGTGATGCGAAGCGCCCACCCTGCGGGGTACGGCGATAGGAGAAGAACCGCGCATCACTGACCGTGCACAGGCCGCCGCCATACACGGCAGTTACGCCACGGGCAGCCAGACGAATGCGCGCCAGCTCGTAGATATCCGCCATCAGCTTGCCTGGCCGTTCGCCCTCGACGAATGCCCGAGCAGCTTGCGGGTGCACGGCGGTAAAGGCATCACGCACTTCCAGCCCCACTTCGAAAGCCTGTGGGCCAATGGCTGGCCCCAGCCACACCAGCACTTCTTCAGGCGGCAGTGCCAGGCGGTCCAGGGTGGCTTCCAGCACGCCGCCCGCCAACCCGCGCCAGCCAGCATGCGCCGCCGCCACGCGAGTACCGGCCCGGTCGCAGAAAAGCGCGGGCAGGCAATCGGCGGTCATCACGGTACAGGCAATACCAGGCTGGTCGGTCCAGCTGGCGTCGGCTTCGGCCACCACGGCAGGGTCGGCATCCGCCACCACCAGCCCATGCACCTGCTTCAGCCAGGCAGGGCGGATGGCGAACGCGTCGCTCAGGCGGCGGCGGTTCTCGGCAACGGCAGCAGGGTCATCCCCTACGTGGTCGCCAAGGTTGAAAGTTTCGTAGGGCGGCAGGCTGATGCCGCCCTGACGGGTGGTGACACAGGCGCGAACCGAGGCCGGGGCGGGCCAGTCGGGAAACAACAGCGACTGCGTCAGGCCACTCATCCGATAAAGCTCTCGCGGTCCTGGTTGAGCAGCGACAGCAACCACACGAAATCATCGGGCAGTGGCGATTCCCACTTCATGATTTCACCGGTAATCGGGTGGGCCAAGGCCAGGAAACGCGCGTGCAGCGCCTGGCGCGGGAAGGTCTTGACCGCCTCGACCATGGTTGGGCTGGCAGCCGGCGGAATGCGGAAGCGCCCACCGTACGTCTGGTCGCCGACCAGCGGGAAACCAACATGGGCCATGTGCACACGAATCTGGTGAGTACGGCCGGTTTCCAGCTTGACCCGCACGTGGGTGTGCGAGCGGAAGCGCTTGAGCACGCGGTAGTGGCTGACCGCCGGCTTGCCGCCGTCGGTGACTGCCATGCGCTGGCGCATGCCGCCGTGGCGGCCGATCGGGGCATCGATCTTGCCACCGGAAGTGACCACGCCGATCACGATGCATTCATAAATGCGGCTGACCTTGCGCGCCTGCATCTGCTCGACCAGCCTGGTCTGCGCCTGCAAGGTCTTGGCCACCACCATCAAGCCGGTGGTGTCTTTATCCAGCCGGTGAACGATGCCGGCGCGCGGTACATTGACGATGTCTGGCACGTGGTGCAGCAGCGCATTGAGCAGCGTACCACTGGCATGACCGGCAGCCGGATGCACGACCAGCCCGGCAGGCTTGTTGATTACCATGATATGGTCGTCTTCGTAGACGATATCCAGTTCGATATCTTCTGGGATCCACTCGCCCTGGGCCTCTTGTTCGGCCTGCAGTGCTAGCAGCGAGCCACCATAGACGGTGTCTCGAGGGCGCACAACGGCGCCATCGACCGTCAGGCGGCCCTCTTTGATCCACGAAGTAAGCCGCGAACGCGAGTACTCAGCGAACAATTGGGCGGCGACCTGGTCGAGGCGTTGGCCGCCCAGTTCGGACGGTACCTCTGCGCTAAGTTGAATGATCTCGGACATGCTCGATTCGGCGGGCGCACAGCCTTTGGTTTCGGCTGCGAGCTTGTGGTTAAATACGGCTTCTTTTGTCCCGGGGTTGGCCGGGGCGCTCATCATAACAGGACGGCACCGCCCAAGACAGCGGCCGTCAAAGGGACGCAAGCCGCCATGCAAGTGAAACACCTGCTGCTGATCGCCATCCTCGGGCTTACCGCGGCCTGTTCCTCTAATAAAGAGGTCATTGACGAGAACCTCAGCGAAGCCGAGCTGTACCAGCAGGCGCAAGCTGATCTGGACAACTCCAGCTACACCAGCGCCGTAAACAAGCTCAAGGCCCTGGAATCGCGCTACCCGTTCGGCCGCTATGCCGATCAGGCGCAGCTCGAGCTGATCTACGCCAACTACAAGAACTCCGAGCCCGAGGCTGCCAAGTCGGCCGCCGAGCGCTTCATTCGTCTGCACCCGCAGCACCCGAACGTCGACTACGCCTACTACCTGAAAGGTCTGACCTCGTTCGACCAGGACCGTGGCCTGCTGGCCCGTTTCCTGCCGCTGGACATGACCAAGCGTGACCCGGGTGCCGCCCGCGACTCGTACAACGAGTTCGCCCAGCTGACCAGCCGCTTCCCCAACAGCCGCTACTCGCCCGACGCCAAGCAGCGCATGATCTACCTGCGCAACCTGCTGGCTTCGTATGAAATCCACGTGGCCGACTACTACCTGAGCCGCCAGGCTTATGTGGCCGCCGCCAACCGTGGCCGCTACGTGGTAGAAAACTTCCAGGAAACCCCATCGGTCGGCGACGGCTTGGCAGTAATGGTCGAGTCGTACCAGAAGATGCACCTGGACGAACTGGCCGCCAGCAGCCTGGAAACCCTCAAGCTCAACTACCCTGACCACCCGAGCCTGGCCGATGGCGAGTTCCAGCCCAAGCAGACCGAGTCTGACGGGCGCGGCTGGCTGTCCAAGGCCACCCTGGGCCTGATCGAAACCGATACGCCGCTGCCGCCGGGCGAAACCCGCGCGAACCAGGACGTGGTCAAGCAGTTCCAGGACGCGCGTGACGAGATGCCGCAAGAGCTGCTGCCGAAAGACGAAAACGGCGACCCGATCGTGCCGGAAGGCCCGAAACAAGCAGAAAAAGACCGCTCCTGGTTCAGCTACATGACCTTTGGTCTGTTCGACTGATACACAGCGGTACATGAAAGGGAGGCCTTGGGCCTCCCTTTTTTATTAGCCGCATCCTAGACTGTCAGCTTCTTCAACCGACAAGCTGGACACCATGGTTCGCCTACTTTTCTGGATCGCCCTGATCGCCGCCGCGTTCTGGCTGTGGCGCAAGTTCAAAGTCAGCCAACAGTCGCACCCCGAGGCGAAACTGGATGCGCCACTGCAGATGGTGCGCTGCGCCCATTGCGGCGTACACCTGCCCAACGACCGGGCGCTGCAGCAGGGCAAAGAGTGGTATTGCAGCCAGGCGCATCTGCAACAGGGGCCTGGCCGACAGGGCTGAACACAACACCTGTAGAAGATTGCCCAGCCCCTTGGGCTGCGCTGTCACGCAGAAAACAGTGTTCACTGTGGGGGCGGGCTTGCCCCGCGAATGGGGCCACGCGGTGCCTGACACCGGCCTCGCCGGTGTTCGCGGGAAAACCCCGCTTCCACAGGGTTTTCATGGTCTTCAAGGGCTGTGCTTGACCGCAGAAGCCCTCAGCCCAACCGCGTTGCCGGTGCATACGGCGCCGGGTCGATGATTGGCTCGGCACCGGTCAGCAAGTCGCTAAACAACTGGCACGACGCTGGCGCCAGCACCAACCCGTTGCGATAGTGCCCGCAGTTCAGCCACAACCCCTCGTGCCCTGGCACCGGCCCAATGTAGGGAATGCCCTCTGGCGAGCCTGGCCGCAGCCCGGCCCAGTGCCCCACCACCGTGGCCCCTTCGAGCCCAGGCAGCAACTCCACCGCCGATGCCTTCAGGCTTTCCAGCGCATCTTCGGTCGGGGTCTTGTCATACCCGGCATGCTCCAGCGTGCTACCCACCAGAATGTGCCCATCCCGCCGCGGGATCGCATAGCGCCCCTTGGCCAGCACCATGCTCGGCAAAAAGTCCTCAGCGCATTTAAACAGGATCATCTGGCCCTTCACCGGCTCTACCGGCAGCTCAAGGCCCAGGGTACGCAACAGGTCGCCACTCCAGGCCCCGGCACTGAGCACCACCTCATCCGCCGCCAGCACACCTTCAGCGGTCTGCACCCCGGTCACGCGCCCGCCCTGCTGAACGAAGCCGGTGATCTGGCAATTTTCGCGCAAGGTGACGTTGGGCAGCGCCAACAGCGCCGCCTTCAGCGATTTCACCAGGCGCGGGTTGCGCACGTTGGCCACGCCAGCCATGTAGATCGCGCGCTTGAAACCCGGGCCCAGCACCCGCACTGCGTCGTAGGCCACCGTGATATCCACGGCACTCAGCGGCCGCTGCTCACGCTCGGCCCAGGCCAGCGCTTCGGCTTCGTCATCCAGGTCGAGCCAGTACAGTCCCGTGGTGTGCACTTCGGGATCGACACCGGTGCTGGCGAACAAACGCTCGCCCAGCTGCGGATAATAGTCCTGCGACCAGTGCGCCAGGGCGGTCACAGCCGGGCTGTAGCGCCAAGGGTACAGCGGCGAAACGATGCCACCACCGGCCCACGACGACTCACGCCCGACCTCACCCCGGTCACATACCACCACCTGCCCGACCTTGGCCGCCAGGTTGAACGCCGTCAGCAGGCCGATCACCCCGCCGCCGACCACCACTACTTGCTTGCTCATCTGTCGATCCAACACCTGAAGTAAAACCGCGATGCACTGGGCATCATTCAACCTTCAGCTTCCCCAGCAGTGCTCGCTGCCGCCAACGGCACCCGGATTGCGCTGCGCGCCGGCCTGATCGAGCTGGAAGTCGCCACAGCGATCCTGCGCCATCAGCCCATTGGGCAGCCGCCGTGCGCGCAGCGTGAAGGTGTCGCTGTCGCGCTGGGCCTGCAGGCTGTAATAGCGGGTACCGTCGGGCAAGGCCGGGTCACCCTCGGCATATTGGCCGGTGCGCACGCGGTGGCGCTCCAGGCGCAGGGCGGCATCATGCAGCAGGCCAACCACTTCGCTGCGTGCGGCTCGCCGAAGCTGGTCGCTGTAACTGGGGTAGGCAATGGCTGCCAGAATGCCGGTCACGGCCAGCACAATCAACAACTCGATCAGGCTCAAGCCTTGCTGCATGTCAGTCTCCTCTCAGTCTTTGCCGCCAGCTGATACGCCGGGTGGTGTCGCCAGCCATGGCATAGACGGCTTCCAGCACATGCCGTGACTGGGTTTGCTTGCTGACTCCAGTTATGCGGAACAGGGTAACCAGCTGCTCGTCTGGCAGGTGCGCAGCGCGAGTGCTCGTGCCCAGGTTCTGTATATGGAAGTAACCGTTGTGGGTGCCCTGCCACTGCCCTGCCAGATCGTGCGGTCGGGCTGGTGGCAGGCACGCGCCACAAGGGTCAGGAGGTGCCCGCTCAAGTTCGTGTTTCCCTGCCTGCAGCGCAGCCTCGGCTTCTTCGAACGCTCGCAGACCATCGCTCAGGTATCCCGTCATTCGCGTTTCCACCAGGGCGTCGCGCAGGGCAGATGCTGCAAGCAGACCCAGCAGCATGCTCAGGACCAGGGCCAACAGAAGAACCACACCACGCTGGCGGCTCATGAAGCGGGTACCGGGTTGCGGAGTGCCACGCTCAGCGAGTGATGCTGCTCAAGCTGCAAGCTGGGTTCATACAATGTGAGTAGAAGATCGACCCGCTCACCAGGTACATACCCCACTCGCAGCTCCCGTACATGATCGACCAGTGGCTGATTAATGTGACCCCGCTTGAAGAAAAGCGTGGTGCCACTGTGCACATAGTGATGGCGACTGACGGGCACAGCCATCAGCTTTTCATCGCCTTGTACTCGATGCTTATGAACCCTCACTTCGTCGATACAGTTCGTCACCACGGTCCACTCCGGGTCGCCCGCATACCCTGGCAGCTCGGCGACAACCAGGCTCAAGCTTGACCTATCGGCCTGCAGTGGCCGGGCAAAGGCAGGCTGCGCAGCCACGTCCAGGAAGTCGCCAGGTTTGAGGCGCATACAGCCGAACATTCCGGCCATGCGCACGTCCTGCGCCATGCGCAACAATGCCTGCCGCGCCTCATCATTCATGCGCACCGCGGTACTTTGCAGGCGCCAGGCCTGGTGAGCTGATGTAAAGACCTGGCTAACCGCCGCCAGTAATACCAAGCCGATACCTAGCCCCAGCATCAACTCAAGCAAACCAAAACCACTTTGGGCGCGCCTCATCGACGCCCCCGTTCACGCTCACTGTGCGTCGCCATTACCGCCTGCCCATCACGGCGCGCGCTGTCCGCAGCCTGCAATGCCTGCAACTGTATCGCTGCCGCTGCGAACATGCCCACGGCCACCACCACGACTGCCAACAACACTTCCAGCAGCGTCATGCCCCGATGCTTTGTGTGCATCCCTGCACTCCTGCGAATTTTCCTGCAACAGCCCTGAACCTGGCCGACTAGACCGCTTGGCCGGCCAACGTGAAGCTATAGCCAAGCACTTTCACGGAGGAATGCACGGTGAAGCAACGAGGCGTAACACTGATACAAATGTTGTCGGCCTTGGCAGTGACCGTTTTGCTGACACAGCTCGGTATGCCGGCCTACGCCAGGATGAGCGACGACCTACACCGGGCAGCCGCTGCCCGTGATTTGGCACAGGCACTGCGCAGCGCACGCAGCCACGCCATGCTGCAAAGCCAGCCGGTGCTGGTGCAGGCGCTGGACGGTAATTGGGGGAACGGTTGGCAGGTAATGCTGGAGCATAACCAGCAGCTGTTGCGCGAGCAGCGCCTTTCGAGGCCGCTCAAGATTACGAGCAATCGCGGGGAGCGGTTCAAGTTCAGTGCGTTGGGGGTTCCAATGACGCTGAACAACAGCTGGTTGGGAACAACGCTGGAAGTGTGTGAACGCTCATCTGCCAGCAGCCGATACCAAGTGGTGCTGGCATCGAGCGGCAGAGTCAGATTGCTTGCAGAGGACCGAAACAATACTCGCTGTGCAAGCACATAGCCTTGAGCCGAGCTTGCCGGCCCTATCGCCGGCAAGCCAGATCCCACTGGATACCACTGCCTTCAAGGCTTGTGCAGTACCTGTGGGAGCTGGCTTGCCAGCGATGAGGCCAGTACAGGCTTCAGTCAGATCAGCGAGCGAACCCGCAGCTCTTTTGGCATCGAGAAGGTGATGTTCTCTTCACGCCCGTCCAGCTCTTCAGCGCCGGTAGCGCCCCAGGCCTTGAGCTGCTCGATCACGCCACGCACCAGCACTTCGGGGGCCGAAGCGCCAGCGGTTATGCCAATGCGTGCTGCCTGTTCAAACCAGCCCTGCTGCAGGTCCTCGGCACCGTCGATCAGGTAAGCCGGGGTGCCCATGCGCTCGGCCAGCTCACGCAGGCGGTTGGAGTTGGAGCTGTTCGGGCTGCCGACCACCAGCACCACGTCGCACTCACCGGCCAACTGCTTGACGGCGTCCTGGCGGTTCTGGGTGGCGTAGCAGATATCGTCCTTGCGCGGGCCACCGATGTTCGGGAAGCGCGCACGCAGGGCGTCGATGACGCGGCTGGTGTCGTCCATCGACAACGTGGTCTGGGTTACGAAGGCCAGGTGATCAGGGTCGCGCACCTGCAATCTGGCAACATCTTCCTCGTCCTCGACAAGGTAGATGGCGCCACCATTGCTGGCGTCGTACTGGCCCATGGTGCCTTCGACTTCCGGGTGCCCTTCATGGCCGATGAGAATGCACTCTCGGCCGTCACGGCTGTACTTCGCCACCTCGATGTGCACCTTGGTGACCAGCGGGCAGGTGGCATCGAACACTTTCAGGCCACGGCCAGCGGCTTCCTGGCGCACGGCCTGGGACACACCATGGGCGCTGAAGATGACGATGACATCGTCCGGCACCTGGTCCAGCTCTTCGACGAAGATGGCACCGCGATTGCGCAGGTCTTCCACCACGAACTTGTTGTGCACCACTTCGTGACGCACGTAGATCGGCGGGCCGAAGACTTCCAGCGCACGGTTGACGATCTCGATCGCCCGGTCGACCCCCGCGCAGAAGCCGCGAGGGTTGGCGAGTTTGATTTGCATGCTCGGCTCCAGGCTTACAGGGCCTTCACCTCGAGGATCTCCACCTCGAAGGTCAGGGTCTTGCCAGCCAGTGGGTGATTGAAGTCGATGGTCACCTGGTCGTCATCGAACGCTTTGACCACGCCCGGCAGCTCGGCGTTGGCGGCATCGTTGAAGATGATCAGCAGCCCTTCGGACAGCTCCATGCCCTCGAAGTTGGACCGCGGCATGACTTGCACGTTTTGCGGGTTGGGCTGGCCGAAGGCGTTCTCTGGGGCCACTACCAGAGTACGCTTGTCACCGGCCTTGAAGCCAAACAGCGCGCTCTCGAAGCCCGGCAACAAGTTGCCATCGCCCACCTTGAAGGTGGCCGGGGCTTTGTCGAACGTGCTGTCGACGGTGTCGCCGTTTTCCAGGTGCAGCGCGAAGTGCAGGGTGACTTCGGTGTTCTGGCCGATACGGGTGTCAGTCATGGACCGGATCCTCGGACTTCTTGCTCTTGAACATATCCAGCGCCAGCATCACCGCACCAACGGTGATGGCGCTGTCGGCCACGTTGAAGGCCGGGAAGTAATGGCGGTTCTGCCAGTGCACCAGGATGAAGTCGACCACATGGCCCAGCACGATGCGATCGTACAGGTTGCCAATGGCACCACCCAGCACCAGCGCCAGCGCCACGGCCAGCCAGGTCTCGTTGCGCCCCAGGCGCTTGAGCCACACCACCAGTACGGCACTGACCACCACCGCGATCAGGGCGAACAACCAGCGCTGCCAGCCAGCGCCATCAGCAAGGAAGCTGAAAGCGGCGCCGGTGTTATAGGCCAGGGTCCAGCTGAAGTAGTCAGGAATCACCACAATTTGCTGGTACATGGTCAGGGCGTTGTTGAAATACAGCTTGGTGGCCTGGTCGAGGACCAGCACCAGCAAGCTCAGCCAAAGCCATGCAAGGCGCCCGAAGCGCCCCACTGCCGGGTTAGGCATAGTGACGCACCTCGCCCGAGCCGGTCAGGTTGTCGACGCAACGGCTGCAGATTTCCGGGTGCTCCGGGTGGTTGCCGACGTCGGCGCGGAAGTGCCAGCAACGGCCGCACTTGGCGTGGCCGGACTTGACCACTTTCAGCTTGAGGCCTTCGACTTCGGTGGCCACGGCGTCTGCCGGTGCCTGCACGAACGGCACCACGCTGGCGGCCGAGGTGATCAGCACGAAGCGCAGCTCGTCGCCCAGCTTGCCCAGGTCGGCGCTCAGGCCTTCGTCGGCGTACAGGGTGACTTCGGCCTGCAGGTTGCCGCCAATGACCTTGGCGGTGCGCTGGTTTTCCAGCTCCTTGTTGACCGATGCCTTCACCGCCATCACGCGGTCCCAGTAGGCGCGGTCCAGCTCGGTGCCTTCCGGCAGCTCGCTCAGGCCCTGGTACCAGCCGTTGAGCATCACCGACTCGTTGCGCTCGCCCGGCAGGTATTGCCAGATTTCGTCGGCGGTAAACGCCAGGATTGGCGCAATCCAGCGCACCAGCGCTTCGCTGATGTGGTACAGCGCAGTCTGGCAGGAACGGCGGGCAACACTGTTGGCGCCGGTGGTGTACTGGCGGTCCTTGATGATGTCGAGGTAGAAGCCGCCCAGCTCCTGTACGCAGAAGTTGTGCACCTTGGAGTAGACGTTCCAGAAACGGTACTCGCTGTAGTGCTCTTCCAGCTCGCGCTGCAGCAGCAGGGTGCGGTCCACGGCCCAGCGGTCAAGTGCCAGCATGTCTTCAGGGGCCAGCAGGTCGCGGGCCGGGTCGAAACCGGACAGGTTGGACAGCAGGAAGCGTGCGGTATTGCGGATACGGCGGTAGGCGTCGGCGCTGCGCTGCAGGATCTGCTCGGAAACCGCCATTTCACCGGAATAGTCGGTGGCCGAAACCCACAGGCGCAGGATGTCGGCACCCAGGGTGTTGTTGACCTTCTCCGGCTCGATGGTGTTGCCCAGCGACTTGGACATCTTGCGGCCGTTTTCGTCCACGGTGAAACCGTGGGTCAGCAGCTCGCGATACGGCGCGTGGTTGTCGATGGCGCAACCGGTGAGCAGCGACGAGTGGAACCAGCCACGGTGCTGGTCGGAGCCTTCCAGGTACAGGTCGGCAACGGGGCCGGTGGCGTGGCCGATGTCGTGCGAGCCACGCAGCACGTGCCAGTGGGTGGTGCCGGAGTCGAACCACACGTCCAGGGTATCGGTGATCTTGTCATACTGAGCCGCTTCTTCACCCAGCAGTTCGACGGCATCCAGCTTGAACCAGGCCTCGATACCTTCTTGCTCGACGCGCTTGGCCACCGCTTCCATCAGCTCGACGGTACGTGGGTGCAGCTCGCCGGTCTGCTTGTGCAGGAAGAACGGGATCGGCACACCCCAGTTACGTTGACGCGAGATGCACCAGTCCGGACGGTTGGCGATCATCGAATGCAGGCGCGCCTGGCCCCAGGCCGGCACGAATTTGGTCTCTTCGATGGCCTTGAGGGCGCGCTCACGCAGCGGCTCGCCGGTGCTCGGCTGCTTGTCCATGCCCACGAACCACTGCGCGGTGGCGCGGTAGATCAGCGGGGTCTTGTGGCGCCAGCAGTGCATGTAGCTGTGGCTGATGGTTTCGGTGTGCATCAGCGCACCGACTTCGCTCAGCTTCTCGACGATGGCCGGGTTGGCCTTCCAGATGAACTGGCCGCCGAAGAATGGCAGCGACTCGACATACACGCCATTGCTCTGCACCGGAGTGAGGATGTCATCGTTGACCATGCCATAGCGCTTGCAGGTGACGAAGTCGTCTTCGCCGTAGGCCGGCGAGGAGTGCACAACGCCGGTACCGGCGCCCAGCTCGACGTAGTCGGCCAGGTAGACTGGCGACAGGCGGTCGTAGAACGGGTGCCGGAAGTTGATCAGCTCCAGTGCCGAACCTTGGGCTGTGGCGATGACCGAGCCTTCCAGGTTGTAGCGCTTGAGGCACGACTCGACCAGCTCTTCAGCCAGCACCAGCAGACGCTCACCGGTGTCGACCAGGGCGTACTTGAACTCCGGGTGGATGTTCAGCGCCTGGTTGGCCGGGATGGTCCAGGGGGTGGTGGTCCAGATCACGATGGCGGCTGGCTTGGTCAGCGCATCCAGCCCAAAGGCGGCAGCCAGCTTGGCCTCGTCGGCAACCGGGAAGGCCACGTCGATGGTCTGGGATTTCTTGTCGGCGTACTCGACTTCGGCCTCCGCCAGCGCCGAACCGCAGTCGAAGCACCAGTTCACAGGCTTGAGGCCCTTGAACACGAAGCCCTGCTTGACCATCTCGGCCAGGGCGCGGATTTCACCGGCCTCGTTGGCGAAGTTCATGGTCTTGTAGGGGTTGTCCCAGTCACCCAGCACACCCAGGCGAATGAACTCGGTCTTCTGCCCTTCGATCTGCTCGGCGGCGTACTCGCGGCACAGCTCACGGGTGCGATCGGCAGACAGGTGCTTGCCGTGGGTCACCTCGACCTTGTGTTCGATCGGCAGGCCATGGCAGTCCCAGCCCGGGACATACGGTGCATCGTAGCCGGCCAGGGTCTTGGAGCGGACGATCATGTCCTTGAGGATTTTGTTCAGCGCATGACCGATGTGAATTTTGCCGTTGGCATAGGGCGGGCCGTCGTGCAGGACGAACTTGGGACGATCCTTGCCAATTTCGCGCAGCTTCTGGTACAGGCCAATGCTGTCCCAGCGCTGCAGGATCTGCGGTTCGCGCTGAGGCAGGCCGGCCTTCATGGGGAAGGCGGTGTCCGGAAGGTTAAGCGTGGCTTTGTAGTCGGTCATTTCAGGCTCTTCGTTAGCGGTTGAGCGTGCCAATGTGCACGTGCGGCGGCGATATCCGCATCGATCGCCGACTTCAGCGCCTCCAGGGAGGCGAATCGCTGCTCTTCACGCAGCTTGTGGTGGAACTCCACCGTCAGACGCCGGCCATACAGGTCGCCGGCAAAATCCAGAAGATGAATTTCCAGGTGCGGGCGCCCATCACCGGCAACGGTGGGACGCACGCCAATATTGCCCACACCCGGCCAGGCCTTGCCGTCGATTTCGATGCTGGCCAGGTAGACCCCGGACAGCGGCACGCGGCGGCGCTTGAGCTGGATGTTGGCGGTAGGTGTACCGAGCTGGCGGGCCAGCTTCTGGCCATGCAGCACGCGGCCGGTGATGCTGTACGGGCGGCCCAGCAGGTGCTCGGCCAGCTCGAAATTGCCTTCGGACAAGGCCTTGCGCACTTCGGTGCTGCTGACGCGCAGACCGTCCTGGATCACCGTATTGGCGGCCTCGACGGTGAAGCCGTACTGCTTGCCGGCTTCGATCAGGAAGGCGAAGTCGCCGGCGCGGTCGCAGCCAAAGCGGAAGTCATCACCCACTTCTAGGTGGCGCACGCCCAGGCCGTCGACCAGGATGGCCTTGACGAAAGCGTCGGCGCTGAGCTGGCTCAGGCGCTGGTTGAACGCCAGGCACAGCACCCGGTCGATGCCCTCGGCGGCCAGCAGTTCGACCTTGTCACGCAGACGGGCCAGGCGCGCCGGCGCGGTATCGGGGGCAAAGTACTCGCGTGGTTGAGGTTCGAAAATCACCACGCAGGTCGGCAGGCCCAAGGCCTGGCCGCGCTCGCGCAGGCGCGCCAGGATTGCCTGGTGGCCGCGGTGAACCCCGTCGAAGTTGCCAATGGTGGCGACACAGCCCCGGTGCTCGGGGCGCAGGTTGTGAAGACCTCGAACCAGCTGCATAACGCGCTTCTTGCTCATAAAGTGGCCGATTATAACCACACCCGGGCGCCGGTGACAGGCAGCAACGCCCAAGGGCGGCGTGGAATGCGAAAAACCGACGCCTGACCCACCTGAAGCCTCAGTGCAAGGCCTTGCGGGCGAAATGCCGGGGCCGGAAGCCGCACAGGTACAGGCAGCCGAAATACGTCACGACACCAGCCAGGATCAGTGCGCCAAGCCTCATGAAGCGCTCAAGCATGATGCCCTGCTCCCAGGCCGGCATATAGTGCATGCCCGCCAACAGGACCGCCGACATCAACGCCACTGCCAGAACAAGCTTGAGCAGAAACACTGCCCAGCCTGGCTGAGGCTCGAACAACTGCTGACTGCGCAGCTTCCAGAACAGCAAGCCGGCATTCAGGCACGCACCGAGACTGATCGCCAGCGCCAGGCCGGCATGCGCAAGCGGGCCGACCAGGGCGAGGTTGAACAGCTGGGTACAGAACAGGGTGAAAATCGCGATCTTCACCGGTGTGCGGATATTCTGCTGCGCATAGAAGCCGGGTGCCAGTACCTTGACCAGAATGATCGCCAGCAAGCCTACGGAATAGGCCATTAGCGCCCGCTGGGTCATGGCCGCATCAAACGCGCTGAACTTGCCATATTGAAAGAGCGCAACGGTCAGCGGCTCGGCAAGAATGGCCAACGCCAGGGTGCACGGCAGCACCAGCAGGAAGCACAGGCGCAGGCCCCAGTCGAGGATCCGCGAGTATTCCTCGCGGTCCTTGTTGGCGTAGGTCTTGGCCAGGGTCGGCAGCAGGATGGTGCCCAGGGCCACGCCCAGCACGCCCGACGGCAGCTCCATGAGGCGGTCGGCGTAATACATCCACGACACCGAGCCGGCCACCAGGAAGGAGGCAAAGATGGTGTTGATGATCAGCGAGATCTGGCTCACCGATACCCCAAGAATCGCCGGCAGCATTTGCTTCAGCACCCGCCACACTCCCGCGTCCTTGAGATTCAGACGCGGCAGCACGAGCATGCCGATTTTCTTCAATGCCGGCAGCTGGTACAACAACTGCGCCAGGCCACCCGCCAGCACACCCCAGGCCAGGGCCATGATTGGCGGGTTGAAGTACGGCGTCAGCAGCACGGCAAAGGCGATCATCGCCACGTTCAGCAGGGTCGGGGTGAAGGCCGGTACCGAAAAACGGTTCCAGGTATTGAGGATTGCGCCGGCCAGGGAAGAAAGCGAAATCAGCAATATATAAGGAAAGGTCACCCGCAACAGGGCGGTGGTCAGCTCGTACTTTTCCGCGTTGTCGACAAAACCGGGGGCTGTTGCCCATACCACCCATGGCGCCGCCAGGATGCCGATGGCAGTCACCAGGGCGAGGACCAGGGTCAGCAGGCCGCTGACGTAGGCGATGAAGGTACGCGTCGCTTCCTCGCCCTGCTGGGTCTTGTACTCGGCCAGGATCGGCACAAAGGCTTGGGAAAACGCACCCTCGGCGAAAATGCGCCGCAGCAGGTTGGGCAATTTGAACGCGATAAAGAAGGCGTCAGTGGCAACACCGGCACCAAAGATGCGAGCCAGGATGGTGTCACGCACGAAGCCCAGCACCCGGGAAACCATGGTGATCGAGCTTACTGCAGCCAGGGATTTGAGCAGGTTCATCGAAAAGATTCACGCCAAGGGCAGAGGACGCTGCCAGACAGCGTCCGAATGTGCGATACTCCCGCGCCTTCGCAGGGGAGCCAAAAATTCCCGAGTGTACAGGTCGCGCAGCAGAAAGGAATCTTTCCCTCTTGTTGGCGCACCGCTCGGCGGAACCTTGCAGGTGGCCTTGACAATCGATCTACTGATCGGCATGATTCGCGGCCTATTTTGTTTGCTATTTACCTAAAGTCTTTCGAGGAGCTCGACGGTGGCCAACACACCTTCCGCCAAGAAACGTGCAAAACAGGCTGAGAAGCGTCGCAGCCACAACGCCAGCCTGCGTTCCATGGTCCGCACCTACATCAAGAATGTAGTTAAAGCCATTGACGCAAAAGACGCCGACAAAGCGCAAGCCGCTTACGTTCTGGCTGTACCTGTAATCGACCGTATGGCCGACAAAGGTATCATCCACAAGAACAAAGCTGCTCGTCACAAAGGCCGTCTGAATGGCCACATCAAGGCGCTGAAAGAAGCTGCAGCTGCCTAAGCGACGCGCTATTCGAAAAACCGACCCTAGGGTCGGTTTTTTGTTGCCTGCGATTTATGCTTGCGGGCACGGCTCCATGTGGAGCTCGGTCTCTGCAGGAGCGGCCTTGCGTCGCGAAAGGGCTGCGGAGCAGCCCCGGCAATCTCAGCTTCTGCGCTGAGACCGAGGGGCCGCTACGCGCCCCTTTCGCGACACAAGGCCGCTCCCACAAAAAAGCAGGGCCGCAGTTGGCGACCCTGCTTTTACATTACTTGGCTATCTGAATCTTCGGCGCCCACTGCAGCCATTCATCCTCGGCCTTGTCGAACAAGGCAAAGGTCTGCTGCGGCCGGGCCGGGTTGCCCATCTGCTCGCCATCCGGCGTCGCAAAAGCGATACCGCCATCGATCAGGGTTTCCACCGACTCGGTACGCACCGTAGCCCCCTTGAACAGCCCCCAGTCGAAACCGAAGCCACTGCTGTTCCAGAAGCGGCTACCACTGCGTACCAATGCCGCATAGCGTGGCTCGATGAGGATATGGATCAGCACGCGGTCAGCGCTCTGCCCCAACTCGAAGCCTGTCACCTTGCCGACCGCCACCTCACGGTATGTCACTGGCACACCCGGCTTGATCGATCCACGGCGCGGGGCGCTGAGGGTCAAGGGCAAGCCGACCTCCGGCCCCGTCACTTGCGGGGCATCGGCCAAAGCGATGAAATCGCGCTGAGGGCCACGGTCCTTGGTTGCTGGCTGTACCTCCAGGTACTGCCCGCCGATCAGGGTGTCGAGGTTCTCGGTGCGCACCAGGCCCAATGCCGGCTTGACCACCCAGAACTGCGTACCGGCACGGGCAATACGGTCCGCCGCTTCGGTGATACGTGCCCGCAGCAGCACTGCCTGCAAGTCATTGGTCAGGTCAACGCTTTCGATACTGCCCACATCCAGGCCACGGAAGCGGATCGGCGTACCCGGCTTCAGGCCATCTGCACGGTCTACACGGACGGTGATCAAAGTACCCGCGCGGTTTACCGCCTCCTGGCTGTCATGCAGGCGGAAGCGTGGAATGCGGCGTTTCAGCGCCACATCCGGGCGCGGCGTGTCGAACGCAATACCGCCGGCCATCAGCGTTTGCAGCGACTCACTCTTGATCTTGATGCCCGAGAGGCCGCCCGTCAGGGTGATGCCACTGACGTTCCAGAAGCGCGACGAACCGTTAACCAGTTTTTCGTATTCCTTTTCAATATGCACACCGATCAGGATGCGGTTGCTGTTACGCGCAAACTGATAGCTCTGCACGCTACCCACCTTGACCTGGCGGTACATCACCGGGCTGCCGATCTCCAGCGACCCCAAGGTATCGGCAAACAACACCATGTGCAGCCCCGGCGCCTTGAGGTCGAGCGGCGGCGCCTTGGCGCGGGCCTCGAACTCACGCTCGGGCCGCTCACCCTTCTCCCCCGGGCGTATGGCGATGTAGTTGCCTTTGACCAGCGCTTCCAGGCCAGTGATACCTGCAAGGGAAATGGACGGTTTGACCACCCAGAACTGTGTGCCCTCGACCAGGTAGTCTTCGGTCAGCGGGTCCAGCGTCAGCTCGGCCGATGCGCTGGACAGGTTGTCTTCCATTTTCAGGGCTTTCAGCGAGCCCACCTGGATGCCCTTGTACATGACCGGCGTGCGGCCTGCCTGCAGGCCCTCGTAATCGCTCAGCTTCACCTTGACCCGGATACCTGCCTGGGCTGCATCGAAGTCTTCGTACAGACGGAACGGCAGGCTCGGATCGGTGGGCGGGCTGTCCTTGCGGTACTCCGGCGTAGCAAATGCGATACCACCGGCCACGATGCTCGACAGAGACTCGCTGCGCACCTTCACACCCGACAGCGACGCATCAATACTGACGCCGCTGGCGTTCCAGAAACGCGTGTGCTTGCGCACCAGGCTGGCGTAGGCAGGCTCGATGAACACCTTGACCTCGACGGTGCTCTGGTCCTCGGACAGGCGATAGCTCTTCACCCGACCCACCTGGATCTGCTTGTAGAATATCGGGCTGTCACGGTTGAGCGAGCCGAGCCTTTCGGCTTTGAGGGTCAAATGCAGGCCTGGCTCCGAATCCGAGAGCGGCGGCGCCACCTTCAACGCGGTAAAGCGCTTGGTACGCTCCCCCTCGCCCGGGCTGACGGCGATGTAGTTACCCGACACCAGGGTTTCAAGGCCGGTGATACCCGCCAGACTCACACTCGGTTTCACCAGCCAGAAGCGTGTGCCCTTGGTCAGGTGAGGCTCGGCGGCCTTGTTCATCTCGATGGTGGCGATCACCCCCTGGTTGTCGCCCTCGGCATCGAGTACCAGGCTCTTCACTTTGCCTACCGGCATGCCCTTGTAGATGACTTCGGTCTTGTTGGCGACGATACCTTCACCCGACTCGAAGCGGACTTCAATTTCCACGCCGGCCGCGCTGTAGGCCTGCCATGCGAGCCAGCCCCCGATCATCAGGGCGATCAAGGGCAGGATCCAGATGGCCGACCAGTTTGAGGCTGGGCGGGTTTTAGCCGTTGGCAGGTCACTCATGGTCGTCATCCGACTCCGTGTTATCCCAAATCAGTCGGGGATCGAAAGTTAAAGCGGCAAGCATTGTCAGGATCACCACAGTTGCGAAGGCGACAGCGCCCAGGTTGGCTTCGACACTGGCGATTCGGCCGAAATTCACCACTGCCACCAGAATGGCGATGACGAAGATATCGAGCATGGACCAGCGCCCAATGAATTCAATGAAGCGATACATCATTATCCGTTGCCGAGCCGAAAGCGGCTGGTGACGCTGAACGGAGTACAACAGCAAGCCAATGCCCACCAGCTTGAACGTGGGCACCAGGATACTGGCAATGAACACCACGGCGGCAATGGGCACCATACCGTGCTTGAGCAGGGTGATGACGCCGGACATGATCGTGTCCGGGCTGCCCTGCCCGAGTGTACTCACGGTCATGATAGGGAGCAGGTTGGCCGGGATGTACAGGATCGACGCAGCAACCAGCAGCGCCCAGGTGCGCACGATACTGTTAGGGCGGCGAGCATGCACAATGGCGCCGCAGCGCGTGCAGTGCTGCGAAGTGCTATCTGGCACTTGCTTGTTCAGTTCATGACATTCATTGCAGACAAGAATGCCTGCATCAATCGCCCGCATGCAGGTCCTCCCCCGATAGCGCACTCCAGATCTGGTGCGCAGACATCACCACTTCAAGCCACACCTGGACCAATAACAGACTGATAAAACAGAACAACCCCAGGCCCACGGTCAGTTCGGCCAGGTCCACCAGCTTGACGATGGCCACCAGCACCCCCATGAAATAGACCTCGAGCATGCCCCAGTCACGCAAGTGGTGATAGATGCGATAGAACAGCAGGCCGAAGTTACGGCCCATGTTCAAGCGAATACTCAGTAATACCGCCAGCTGGCAGAGCAGTTTTGCCAGGGGGATGGCCATGCTGCAGAGGAACACGACCACCGCTACACCACGCATCTGCGAATTGTACAGGCCGAGTACGCCGCTCCAGACAGTATCGTCCGAGGTCTGGCCAAGCAGGTGCAGCTGCATGATCGGTAGAAAATTGGCAGGTACGAACAGTAACAACGCGGTCAGTACCAGAGCCAGGCTGCGGTTGACTACATTATGCCGATGGGCATAGAGCTCGTAGCCGCAACGTGGGCATTGGGCTTTTTCATCGGGCTTGAGCACAGGCTTACGGAGCAGCAGGTCGCATTCGTGGCAGGCGACAAGCTCGTCCAGCGGCAATTGGGCCAAGGCTTCGTGTTCGTCAGGGTTGGGCATATGGCGCTTCTGGAAAGGTGCGTGGGCCTATTCTAGTGTTCTGGCTCAAATTGTGGGAGGCGACTTACCACAGACCCCTGTAGGAGCAGCCTTGTGCTGCGAAGAGGCCATTGCAGCCGAAGATAATCTTTAGCCTTACCGGCCTCTTCGCAGCACAAGGCTGCTCCTACAGGGGTTCGGGCAGGGCAGAATTTTTTGCCCACAAAGACAAAACCCCTACCTGCATGCGCAGATAGGGGTTTTGCGAAATGAATCTTGACGATGACCTACTCTCACATGGGGAAACCCCACACTACCATCGGCGATGCATCGTTTCACTGCTGAGTTCGGGATGGGATCAGGTGGTTCCAATGCTCTATGGTCGTCAAGAAATTCTGTAGCCAGAATGTCCAGATGGACAGCCCAGCGAATCCGGATATGTGATGTTTGTGGTTCGTTGCGAACTTTCGGTTCGTATCATCTTCACCACCGCAATCTGCGTCAGCAAATTGCTTGGGTGTTA